>CAMPKG010000101.1 GCA_946887085.1 uncultured Sphingobacteriales bacterium | reverse complement strand
CTTCATCGGTTGCGGTTAGTTCTCCTGTAACTACAAAAGGTGCCAGGTGTGTTTCAATTGAGCTAATGGCTAATCCCCGCTTTGTAGCGATATCGGTGATGTCAACACCCTCCTTAAACAATTCGAGCGTGGCCCGCTGTGTGCTGCTTGTAGTTGGTTTCGCCGTCCTGGGAGCCCGTTCACGTTTTGGCGTTTTCAGATCAATACGGCTTTCGAGGTTGTTGGCCTTTGCGAAGGATTTTGTGGGTTGAAGGAATGCTGCTCCGTACTTTGAAATTTTGTAATCGCCAAAGCCGGATATCTTTCGCAGTTCTTCGAAGCTTTGTGGCAGATAGGTTGCTATTTCAAGTAGCGTATTGTCACCTACAATGATATACGGCGGTACATTTTCCTGCTCGGCAATATCCAGCCTCGTCGCTTTAAGTTGTTTCAGGAGCTCTGCATAGTGCGCCGGTGTATCGGTGATAGCAGCCTCTTCTTTTGCCTTCTTGAGTACAAGCGTCACCTTTTGACCGTCGTGCAATATGCGCCTGCTAGCATCGTTAAGTTTCAACGTTGGATAAAGACCATCTGCAAGGTCTACCAACCGCTGCTGTGTAAGCTGCCGTGCAATGGTTTGCCATTCTTCTTTCTTCAGGTCTTTGCCAATGCCATAGGTCTTTAGTTCCCTGTGTGCATCCACGATCTTTGCGCTTTGCGAACCGCGCAGAAAATCTATGAGGTAGTCAACGCCGAATTTTTCCCCTGTGCGTACGATGGCCGATAAAAATTTCTGTGCTTCGATCGTTCCATCGCGTTGTTCAAGATTGCTGAGGCAAAAATCGCAACTGCCGCAGTAAGCGGGGGCACGTTCTCCGAAATAATTGAGGATGTATTGACGCCTGCAGCTCTCCGATTCGGCAAATTCCTTCATCTGGAACAGCTTCTTCTTCATTACCGCCGTCTGTTGCGGGTTCTCGTCGATTGCGATAAAACGCAGGAGTTTCATTACATCTCCGGAGGAATAGAAAAGTATGGCGTCGCTTCTGAGTCCGTCACGTCCTGCACGCCCCGTTTCCTGGTAGTACCCTTCCATATTCTTGGGTACGTCATAATGTATCACGTACCGGACATTGGGTTTGTCGATACCCATGCCAAAGGCTATAGTGGCCACGATGATCTTTACCTCATCGCGCTGGAAAGCTTCCTGCACACGCGATCTTTCGGCGCTGGCCATGCCGGCGTGATAGTGTTTTGCCAAATAGCCCATATTCGAGAGCTTTTCCACTATGTTTTCCGTGCTGGCACGCGAAAGTGTATATACTATGCCGCTGTCATCTTTGTGCCTGTCAACGTAATCGGAGAGTTGTTCTATTGCCTTACGTTTTGGCCGGATGTAATAACTGATATTGGGCCTGTTGAAACTCGAAATGAATTTCGCGGCGTTATTCAGCTGTAGTTTGTCGAGAATGTCTTTTTGCGTGATCTCGTCGGCACTGGCGGTGAGTGCTATTACCGGTGTGCCCGGAAAATTCTTTTTTAAAGCTGCCAGCTGCAGGTATTCGGGCCTGAAATCATGACCCCATTGCGAAATGCAATGTGCTTCGTCAATAGCTATCAGCGAGCACGATAATGAGGAAAGAAAGCTGATGAACTGGGTGCTGCTGAAGAGCCGTTCGGGCGCCAGGTATAGCAGTTTTATCTCACCTTTTTTTACCAGCGACAGTATCTGCTGCTGCTCATCAGGAGATTGAGTTGAATTGAGAAAGGCCGCCCTGATGCCGTTCGCATGCAGGTTATCCACCTGGTCCTTCATCAACGCAATGAGCGGCGAAATGACGATAGTGACACCGGGTAGCAGTAGCGCGGGAAGCTGGAAGCAGATGGACTTTCCGCCGCCTGTTGGCATGATGGCTAAAACATCATTGCCGTTTACGACAGCTTCGATTATTTGTTCCTGGTTTGGGCGAAATTCGTTGTAGCCGAAATAGTGTTGTAATGCTTGTAATAAAACCTGCCTGTTTACTTTGTTCATCTGAATGGTTCTACCCGTCCTTAATGGTTTGTCTATTTAGCCTCGAAGATCGCCAGTACAACGTTGTCGTTATATAGCAACATGTTCTCCCCGTTTATCATATACCGGTTTGCCTTTTTCAGCGCGTCCATGAGGTAGGTTTCGGTTTCAATACCGGGGCATGCCTTTTCAGTAGACACTGCTTCAAACCCGATAGCGTTATATTTGCCGTCTTCAAACTCACCGCTGATGTTATTACAGCCGGTAAAGCCTATCAATTCATCTTTTTTGTCTTTAAGATATATGTACGCGTCCGTGTTACTGCCGGTTGCCTCTAGTTTTTTGCCATTCATCTCACAAAGCCGCCAGTAAGTATCTGTCAATTCTGTTTTTTTCTTCGCAGGGGCTTTTTTCTTTCCCTTGATATCGGCATTTGTTGTGAAAGGAATTGTAATAGCAAATGAAACAAACATAAGTGCAGCTAAACGCATGAGATAAGTTTTTGGTTCTGTTTATATTGAAAGTAATGATTCGACTAAATAATATGGAGTCAAAAATAAAAAAGCACCTCCCGGTGCTTCAATTATTTATCAAAGGATACCGGTTCTTTATCCGGTTCTTCAAAGCAATGCCTGTCGCTGTATACGGTATCCAGCAGTTGACGCGTTTTATAACGGTCTTCATACACATGTATCTCGTCTGGTGTCATATCACACAGTTTTACGGTATCTGTGGTAGTTGTTGACACCAATCTGTCGTCGGTCCACGTTTTTGTGTTATGACAAGTCCAGCAATGGCGGTCTGAGTCATGTTTTTTGCAGGCCGCGAAAGACAGGGTTACCAGGCCGAGTACAAATAGCTTTTTCATCAGTCTCAATATTTTCAGCAAACAAGATAAGTAAACTTGGTGAAATTTACCAGACGACAAATAGATATTTTATGTATTTGTCCGGTCAGGGGCACAATTCTTATAAATAAGTCTGGCTGAATGAGCATTGTATGAGCATTAGAATTGGTATTGGCTTGCTGTTATTGACATTTTTTGGCCTGGCAACCGGGGCGTTTGCGCAAGACTGCCGCTGCCTGGTTATCGACAAACCAACAGTTAACAAAAGAGAGAACATTGTCGTATTCAAGATCAAAAATAATTGCAACCGCCGTATCTGGTTTTACACGAAGGGTTTTTGGCTCACCATCAGCGAGGCTTCAGATAGCTCGGTTCAGTCGCGTAAATTGTATAAGCTGGCATATGTAGGTCCCGATTTCCAGTTATTCCGGTGGAAGGAAGAAAAACAACTGACCTTTCACACTGATAAAATACAAAGTACCTCGCAAAGGGTTCATTTATCGTATTCCAATACCTCCCATAGCCAGGCTAAACGGTTATTTGGCAGTGCTACGTATTTGTGCGAGGTGGATTTCCCTGATGTCGAATAAATTATGCGAGCCGTTGGCCGACATTCCCGACCTGTTGAAATTTTTACTCATCAGTAAAACGGGAGCAATGTTTTAAACTGCGCCACCGGCAAAACACGAAACCGATAAAACAGGTTTACCGAATCCAAAGACATTCAAATACTTAGCCAGTCATCGCCACAACTAATAGCATGATAAATTTTTTGTGGACTGTTAAGAATTCTAATGGACTAAAATTTTTAGTAACTGTTTAAGATTAAAGCACAACCTGGATGTTTACAAAACGACTATTGTATTCATTTGCAGTATTTACGAGTATTGTTTTCAGTGCGCAGGCGCAACCCGATACTATACAGCAGAAAATTTTCCTGGTGGGAGATGCCGGTGCATTGGACGTACAGGGTAAAAATCCCACTATCGATTGGCTGACCAAACACGTTGACTGGAATGACACCAGCAACCGGGTCATTTTTCTTGGCGACAATATTTACGAGCTTGGACTTCCCATGGAGGGGGCGCCGGGCTATGAAGAATCAAAGCGCATTATCGACTACCAGATCGGGCTGGTAAAAGGGAAGAAAGCACAAGCGTATTTCATTCCCGGTAACCATGACTGGATGAACGGTAAGATAGGCGGGGTACAACAGGCACAAAACCAGGTTCGCTACATCAATGGTTTAGCGCTGCCCAATGTACATGCATGGCCGCTGAATGCCTGTCCTGGCCCGGTGCTTACCGAAATAGACGATAAAGTAGTAATTGTGTTCGGCGATAGCGAATGGTTTTTATATGTACACGACAAACCAGGTCCAGGTTCCAACTGCGCGGCAAAGACAATAGATGAATTTACCACAGAGCTGAATGAGATCATCGCCTCGCATCCTAATCAGCTTTTGATCTTCGCGGTGCACCATCCCTTTTACACATACGGTACACATGGAGGAGACTATACCTGGAAAGATCATATTTTTCCTTTCCGCGTCATTTCGAAAAGTCTCTATATCCCGTTACCCTTATTAGGTTCTGCGTATCCGCTGTCACGTGGATATTTCGGTAACATACAGGATATATATCATCCGCTGTACCGGAATATGATAACTGAAGTTGAAAAGACACTGAAGACCCATCCTAACCCGGTTCTCGTAGCCGGCCACGAACATGGCCTGCAGCTTAATATCAAGGACAGCATACCACATATAGTAAGCGGTTCCGGTGCCAAGGTCTCGAGCCTTCGTGAAGGCCGGTACCAGGTTTTTGCTAAAGTGACCTATGGCTTCAGCTTGCTGGAGGTATACAAAAGTGGTGCGGTGTTCGTGAAGTTTTACGACATTGGCAGCAAGGACCTTTCGCAACCCATCTTTGTAAAACAGCTGAAGTCGGTAGTAAAAACTGAATCAGCGACATCAATAGATACCAATTACAGGATACAGTCCAACGTTGTAACCGTCGTGACCAACGAAAAAGTGGATGCGGGACCGTTGAAAGATATATTGTTCGGGCGTAACTACCGTACGGAATGGACACAACCGATCAACATAGAAGTGTTGGATATTGGCAAGGAAGCAGGTGGCTTGCGTCCGATAAGACAGAGCGGTGGCACGAACCTGCGTGTACTTACGCTTGAAGACAAAAAAGGAAAGCAATGGCAGCTGCGCTCGATAGAAAGGTTTCCGCAGAATGTTATTCCGTCAGATTTGAGGGTGCCGGTAGATTTGAGTAAAGAAGATGCCGTTTCAGCATCCTACCCCTTTGCCTCACTTATAGTCAGCGACCTGCAAAAAAGTGCAGGCGTACCGGCGGTTCAACGTAAAGTCGTGTTCGTACCGGACGATCCGAGACTCATGAGGTTTAAAAATGATTTCGCTAACTCGCTAGCTATCCTCGAGGAACGTGAGCCTAAAGAGGTGGTGACTACCGTAAACACAGACGATCTCGTTGTGCGGCTCCAGGACAACAATAACAATGCCGTTGATCAGCGAAAGGTGTTACGTGCACGCTTGCTTGACAATTTCGTTATGGACTTCAACCGTAATGAGAACCAGTTTACGTGGGCTACTTACGATACGGGCCGGAACAGGATATATTACCCGGTACCTCAAAACCCCAGCCAGGCATTTTTTGTCAACCAGGGCATCATTCCCTGGCTATCACGCAGGATATTGTCGATGCCTGAAATACAGGGATTCAAAAGTAAAGCTTCAAACATCAACAGCTTCAACAAAACCGCCTACAATTTCGATCACCAGTTTTTGAATGCGCTGACTGAGCAAGAATGGTCAGATGAGATCGACAGTTTTTTAAAGGATGTTGATGACAACGCTTTGATATATGCAGCCGGGTGCCAGCCCTACAGCATGGTCTGTGAGAACGCCAGCGATATTCTCACCACACTGCAAGACCGGCGAAAGTATTTTAAAGATGAGATGCTGAGATACTATAAGTTCTTATCTGAAACGGTAACGGTGGCCGGTTCAAAAGAACGGGAACGGTTTAGCATTGACATAACCGGAGATGGAACGGTAAAGTTAACTATTCAGGGTATCGGTCCGGGCATACCAACTAAAATTTTCGAGAGGACCTTCGATCCGAAAGTTACCAAGGAGATACGCATTTATGGGTTAGAGGGAAATGACAGTTTTACAGTTGATGGGGGAAGCACGCGCATAGAATTTCGCCTGATAGGCGGCCCGGGGGAAGATGTATTCGTTAATCGCAGCTCGGGCAATAAGGCAACGGTATATGATGTCACCTTCGAGGACAATGTTGTGACTGGCTACAGTGGATTTGTAGATGGTATATCACCTGATCCACTTACCAATGTCTACACGTTTCGACAATTCAAGTACGACCAGGTGTTACCGGGTATTCACCTTGCCTATAATATAGACGACGGACTGATAATAGGAGGGGAGATCGAAACACAGCGCAACCAGTTTCGCAAAGAGCCGTATGGATCGAAGCATGAGATAGGTGCACAGTATACCACTAATACACGGTCCTATCATTTCAGGTATGAGGGGGAGTTTACCAAAGTTGTTAAAGACCTCGATTTGGTGCTAAAAGCCGACATACGTGCGCCCCGGAATGTTACCAATTTTTTTGGGATGGGGAACTCAACGCAATACGATCATTCAAAACCCGGCCGCATTGAATACTATCGCACGCAATTCGACCTGGGAACATTTTCTGTGATGATGAGAAAAAGACTTCAGTCCTGGTTGAATGCAGACTTCGGAGCAATAGGACAATACTATCAGGTAAAAACGAAACAGAACCTGGGTAAGTACCTGGTTGATACTGTTGGCGCAGTAGCACCCGAGTTGTTCGATACAAAATGTTTTCTTGGGGCAGAAGGACGATTGCGTGTTAATTCCAAAAACAACCAGGTATTGCCAACGCGGGGCGCGTTGATGGATGTTTATTTGAGACAGTTAATCGGTGTCAATGCTGAACATCACATGCCTACGCAATTTGGTCTGGATCTTTCGTTCTTCATGAGTACACCGAGCATTAGAAATGTTGTATTAGGTACGCGGTTTGGCTTTGGACATAACATTGGCGACTTTGATTTTCCGCAGGCGCAATTCCTGGGCGGAGTAGAAAATTTACGAGGTTTTAGAAAAGACAGGTTTGCGGGAAGATCCATGCTCTTCAACAATACAGAACTGCGCATCCGGGTAAAACAATTCAGAACCTATTTGTTTCCCGGATCCTGGGGATTTCTTGCGTTTAATGATCTAGGACGTGTTTGGGCCGACGGCGAAGATTCGGGAAGATGGCATGATGGCTATGGTGCAGGTGTCTGGATATCGCCGGTGAACCGTTTTGTATTCACAGGATCGGTGGCGCGCTCTGAGGAGGAGAAAATATTGCCGATAGTAACATTCGGTTTCCAGTTTTAATGGATAGACTCAATGAAAGATAACAGACGAGCGTCGAAATATAAAAGTACAATAGCAATGGCTGTTGCTATGTCTTGTTATGCCACGATGTCGCACGCGCAGGAAGAAACAATAGTAATTGATAGCCTTAGTGGCCCATCCGTAAAAACGGTAATTGCAGGTGACTATGATCGTTCTGCATTTCACAATTTTGTCTTTGGTAAACACTACAGGCAGGTTTGGAGTACTCCTGTAAAAGTAAATGTGCTGATGCTGGATACAGCAGCCGGTGGGCTAAAGCCGTATACCGGCGGTGGCGGCAGGCAAAGCAAAACTCTTCGCCTGCACGACGGCAACAAACGTGAGTATGTTTTGCGAAGTGTGGATAAGAATTATGGTAGAGCATTGCCGGAGGTATATGACAACAGCTTTGTTGAAAGCATCTTTAACGACCAGGTGAGTTCTATGCACCCATATGCTGCATTTACAATTCCGCAAATGGCAGAAGCTGCAGCGATATATCATACTAATCCACGGCTTGGGTATGTACCTGGGCAGGCGGCGCTTGATAGTTTTAATGAAGATTATGCGAACAGGTTGTACCTGCTGGAACAGAGGCCTGATGAAGACTGGTCGCCGGCAAATAACCTCGGAAACTCGAAAAACATTGTGGGGACAGAAAAGCTGCTAGAAAATCTTGCGGAGGATAACGACAATATTGTAGACCAGGAAATGTATATAAGAGCAAGACTGTTCGACATGTTCATCGGCGACTGGGGAAGGCACGAGGATCAATGGCGCTGGGCCAGCTCAAAACAAAATGGCAAAACCATTTACAGACCTATACCACGCGACCGCGATCAGACCTATAGTCGGTTTGATGGTGCACTTACCAAACTTTTGTTGTCGTTAGCTAAAATGGGCCATCTTGAAAGTTTTAGCGGCGACATTAAGAACGTCAAAGAATACAACTTCGCTGCCAGGTATATCGACAGGCGCTGTGCCAACGAGACTACGCTCGATCAATGGTTGGCGATCGCCAATGATCTGCAGCAGGCAATGAGCGATGAAGTGATAGACAAGGCCGTAAAGGAAATGCCTCCTGAAGCTTATGCTGTATCGGGGCAGGAGATAGCTGCCAATCTTAAGTCGAGGCGCCAGCAATTGCCACGGTTTGCGGAGGAATATTACCGGTTCCTGGCAAGGCATGTTGATATTCCCGGTTCTGAGAAACGGGAGTATTTTGATGTGCAAAGACTCAACGATGAATTGACATCGGTAAATGTTTACAAGATCACTAAAAAAGGTAAAAAGGAATCGCAACCCATTTATTCGCGCACATTTAAAACCTCTGAAACGAAAGACATCAGGGTGTACGGGATTGATGGCAATGATATTTTTAATGTTACGGGAGAAGCGGGGAAGGGCATAAAAGTACGTATCATAGGTGGCGATGACCGTGACTCCATCATCGATCGTTCACATGTGGCAAACGGTCATAAGCGCACCAGGGTATACGATGACGAAAACAATTATTTCAGCGTATCGCGTGAAACGAAACTCAAGCTTGGGAATGACAGTGCGATCCATGCTTACGACTATAAAGAGTTTGGGTACCATGATAAAGGCCTCAAACCAACTGCGTTCTATAACAACCCCGATCGCATTTATGTGGGCATAGGTTATGGTTTTGAACGCCATATCTGGCGTAAATATCCTTATGGCTTCGACCAGGCTGTATCGCTTCGTTATTCCATCTCGCAGAATGCCTTCAGTATTTTGTACGAAGGCGAATTCAAACAGTTCCTGGGCAGTTGGGACATGAATGTATCTGCCAATTTTGACGCTATCCGCTGGACCAATTATTTCGGCCTGGGCAATGAAACAAAAAATGTTGTAGACGACCGCAACTATTACCGTATGCGCACCGAGGAGCTCCTAGGGACGGTGACGGTAAGCAGGAATATTGGCAGGCACCATCACGTAGATGTTTCTGGTTTCGGCCAAATGCTCGAGATCATCAACGATCCGGGCAGGTTTGTTGCGCAGCATTATGCTCCGAACGAGCTGTATTACTTCAAACATCATAAATATGCAGGCACACGGCTCGGTTATACTTTTCAGGATGTTAACAATGTTGTCCTGCCCACGAAGGGAATCATGTTATACGGCGGTGCGGCCTTCACGCAGAATCTCGAGTTCACAAAAAAGAACTTTTTCACCTACAATGCTATAGGCCACATCTTTGTGCCGCTTATCAGCAAGTTCAGTCTATCATCGCGTTCAGGCGTTACTACCGTTTCGGGCAATCCCGAGTTTTTCCAGCATGCTTCCGTAGGAGGTAGTCAAACCATAAGAGGTTTCAGGCGCGATCGGTTTTGGGGACAAACCGCATTTTATAATACTAACGAGCTGCGTTGGATAACCGACCTGCACAGCTACACGATGAACGGGAAAATAGGCGTCGTAGGTTTGCTGGATAACGGCCGGGTATGGATGCCGGGCGAGAACTCAGACCGCTGGCACTTAGCCTGGGGCGGCGGTATTTTACTATCTCCCTTCAATATGATCACTGCCTCCCTTACTTATGCCGTAGCCGAAGAAGGCGGCCGCATGCATTTCCGTATTTATAAGTTGCTCCAGTAAGCTACATCGGTGTGCCGTGATGACGCCAGTCATTGTATTTTAATAGCCAAGTGTGGAACTTTACTCCTAAGGACAGCAAGCTTTGTCATAAGAGTGTAATGATGTATTGTGAATGCATTAAATCTTGGATCTTAGTGCTACTTGAATTTTATTTAATCGTATTTTAAATTTAATATTTGCAACTGGTTTTCCGTACCGAAGACTATGAAACAGGTTTTATTGAAATATTTTTTGCCGGTAGTTCTATCTGTCATCT
>CAMPKG010000100.1 GCA_946887085.1 uncultured Sphingobacteriales bacterium | reverse complement strand
ATCTAAGAAGAAGATGATGATTTCGGCTCGGGCGATGAAGACGATTACGATATCGATAAAGATTTTGAGGAGTTCGACCTGCCAAAGTCAAAAACTAAAGCAGGCGCTGCCAAGAAATCAAAAGGCGATGATGATTTTGATATTGATGAAGAATTCAAAGACCTGGGTTTCTTCAACGAAGGCAGCGGTGGCTTTGATGATGACGATGATGACTATTAAACAACACAGTAGCCTTGCATAGACAAAAAGCTACGTACCCTATAGCCGAAGGGCAGATCAAGGAACTAAAACAGCGAATGCTGAACTGGGCACAACAGTTCAGCATTCTTCTTTTGCTGGATAGCAATAGCTATAAGGACAAATATAGCCGCTATGAATGCCTGCTGGCAGCAGGCGTTGCAGCAACTATCGATGGCGGGATCGACGCCGTGCACGATGCTTATACAAATAGCAAAGACTGGCTGTTCGGCAATATCTGCTACGACCATAAAAATGCGCTCGAAAAAAAGCTCTTTTCCCGACACCCTGAAATATTGGGTTTTCCTGAATTGCATTTTTTCAAACCGGCGATCGTTTGTTATATAGATGCCGGGCAGACCACATTCACCATCGAATCGCTTACGGATGCGCCGGACGATATTTATGCGCAAATACAGAAAGCTGAGTCCCTGCCGCATACGCCGATACCCAAATTGCAGTTTCAGCAACAAATAGAAAAGGAGCAATACCTGGATACAATAACCAGTCTCCGGCGGCATATTATTGATGGCGATTGCTACGAGATCAATTTTTGCAACGAGGGTTTTTGTGAGAACGCAGTGGTGGAGCCCTCCGCAGTTTTCCCGGAATTGAACAAGCTGTCTCCTGCGCCTTTTGCTGCTTATTACCGGAACGGCGATAAGTATATGATGTGCGCCAGCCCTGAACGGTACATTCGGAAAGAGGGAACCACCATTTCGTCGCAGCCGATAAAAGGCACAGCACGCCGCGATGCTGACCCAGCCAAAGACAATGAGATAAAGGAACAGTTGTACAACAGCATAAAGGATCGTGCGGAAAATGTGATGATCGTTGACCTGGTGCGCAACGACCTGGCACGCTGCTGCGAAACAGGAAGTGTAAAGGTTGACGAACTTTTTGGTATCTACAGTTTTCCCCAGGTACACCAGATGATCTCCACCGTAAGCGGAACGCTGAAACCAGGAGTGCCATTCACCGATGCACTGAAGTATTCTTTCCCTATGGGCAGCATGACGGGGGCTCCCAAGATAAAAGTGATGGAGCTGATAGATAAGTACGAAACGTCGAGGCGGGAGCTGTTTGCAGGCACTGTGGGCTATATTTCGCCGGACGGAGATTTTGACTTCAATGTTATCATCCGCAGCCTGTTCTATAATTCCACTGCCCAATACCTTTCTTACCAAACCGGTGGTGCCATTACCTTTGATTCAACCCCCGAACAAGAATGGGAAGAAATGAGACTGAAGGCCTGGGCGTTGGAGCGGATATTTAACTAGTTATTTTAAATGGCAATTCATCAAGCCTGCAGACGCAGGGTCACCGTTCTTTGCCTGGCATTCCTGTTCGGCCTCAGATTTCTTTGGTTTCTTAATATCAAAATGCTCAAGTGTATTAGGCCCTGGGTTTTTGCACTCGCAGATATAGGATTTGCTGCAGGCACCCAATGGAATAATTGCAGAGAGTACCAGGATAAGGCATGCATTTTTCATAAAGGTCTATTTAGGTTAAGGGGATTGTCCTACCCAAATCTAATGAAAACGCTGCATTTAATTGTCATAGCCAGGTCGCGAGCTGTTCATTTTAGATGGCAATCTGTCGAGCCGTCAACTGTGATATCTCCATTAAATGAGTCACACTTTTTTTTCGCAGCAGCTTTGCCGGATTTTTCTATTTCAGTATCTATCCATTTACCGGTCATAGGAGAATAACAGGTACAAGTGTACTTCTTTTTGCAGGACACCAGCGACAGGCAACTAACAAGGACAATAAGGCTTAGATTTCGCATAAATGAGGGTTTTTTTGTCTATAGACGAAGTTAAAGAGTGAAATGTTAGTGCGCAGGCTTATTTTAGCTCATGCTCCGGCTTATCATCATAGTTGTATTCTTTCTGCTCAGCCTGCTGACGCTGTTTCCTGCGCCCGCTATGTTCCTTTGGTATGCGGCCATCATCGTAACGGAATTTTCCTGGGTGTTCATGCTCGTATCCCTGGGCCTATTTGTGTGGGCCTTCCGGGACAAAAAACTCAAAGTCCCCGGACTTACCTTATCGTTGGCGGCGTTTTTTCTTTATGCCATACCATTGTTGCAGGCTTCGCAGCTGTCCGCCCGGCTGGATACAGAAATGGCCCGCGCTTTCGGAAATGGAAATGCAGGTGGAAACCCGGCGCCTTATAGTTTTTTCCGGATGTTCAAACGTAGTGGGAAGGAAGCGCCCTATGATGTTCTTCTTTACGACAGTGTCCACAAGCTCACACTCGACTACTATACCCCGGAAATAAAAGGGCACCCGGCCAAAATTTTCAAGAACCCGTGCGTGGTGGTCGTTCACGGTGGTTCCTGGAAGGGTGGCGACAGCCGACAGCTGCCGGAATTGAACAGCGTCCTTGCTGGCAATGGATATAACGTCGCTTCCATTAATTATCGCAAAGCCCCCGAATGTCAAAGTCCGGCACCCGTTCAAGACCTGCATAATGCACTGGTCTTTCTGCGGGCGAATGCAGAACACCTGAATATCGACAACTCTCGTTTTGTGTTGCTTGGCCGCTCGGCCGGCGGGCAGATAGCTTTACTGGGTGCATACACCTTAAAAGGTATGGGCATCAAAGGCGTCATCAGTTATTATGGCCCTGCCGATATGATCTGGGGTTATAAAAACCCTGCTGTCATCTACAATTCCTGCAAAGTACTGGAAGACTACATCGGCGGTACTTACGATGAATTCCCCAATGCCTACCTCGCCAGTTCACCCGTCGAGGCTGTGAATTCCTCAACAGTACCTACATTGCTGATACATGGCAAGAATGATGTGCTGGTATCTTATTATCACAGTCCGCGGCTGATTGAACGGCTGAACAAATACAATGTACCCAACTACCTGCTGACCCTGCCATGGGCCACTCACGGTTGCGACTATACACTCAAAGGCCCCAGCGGGCAGCTGGCTACGTATACCGTGGAGAGGTTTTTAGAATCAGTCTTCTAGTTTTCAGATGTCAGGTCATAAGACCTGACACCACAAGAATCCACTTTGATGGAATGCATGGTAGGGAGGATAAATAGAGATTTATGAAAATTAAGTATTGGTTTATTATTGTTGTTCTATGTTTTGCCCATTGCAGAAGTTTCGCCCAAACTAACCCCGTGAGCGAACTGATGCACCTCTTCGACAATCTTGACAAATGGGATGAAAAGCAAGATGA
Organism: uncultured Sphingobacteriales bacterium; assembly: GCA_946887085.1. Next base: position 6,793 of record CAMPKG010000100.1, on the reverse strand, counting down.
CAACAAAGGCGACTCATTGGAATCAATAAATCACTCTATTGAACACCTGCTCATTCAAAATCCAGCCCTGCTGGGAGAGAATTTCGAGTTCGATAGCTACGGACGTAGAATGTTGACATCGGAAGACAAAAAAATCCGCATATACTGCTGGGATGATCGGTTAGGTGGAACTATGAGATATGCATATTCAGTGATGCATTACAAGGGAAAGCACGGTTATGTATCGCTGGATATTTGTAAGGATACTGCGGAAGACCCACCAACTCTATGTCCGTTTTATAGAGAACTTTATACATTCAATACTAAAAAGGGAGACACTGTTTATATTTCTATTACGCAATTTGTTTTTTCCACCGGGGCCGGTGCATTTACCGTCGAGGCTTTTAAGTTAGTAGGAGACAGTCTCGCATGGGACGTTCCTTTTTTCCAGACACGTACAAAAACACTAGGTTCGATCAATTACGAATATGATATTTCGTATGGAGGGCCGAACCGTTCTTATGAAGGTAGTATTGCTATCAATATTAGCAAGGAGACTGGTGAACTATTCATCCCCCTCATTAATGACCGTAATAAAATAACCGGCAATTTCCTCAAGTATATATTTAACGGCGAAGTTTTTAAATACGAGGGCATCGTCTCAGAAAAGGAATTAGTAGGTGAACATTGATATCAGTACTACTCGTGGGACTATTATTATGATAAAAACTGCCCATATGAACCGGTAATATCAACCTCCTGTGGATAACCAACCCGTTCCCTCCCGCCGCTTTTTCGTTACTTTGTAAGTAATCATTTTCAACAGGGTAATCAGCCTAATCAGGCTAATCTGAGGTTCTGACAGCGATGAAGTTTTCTCATTTACACAATCATACACAGTTCTCCCTGCTCGACGGGGCGTCTAATATTTCAAGGCTTTTCGACAAAGCAATGAACGATGAGATGCCCGCCATGGCCATTACTGATCATGGTAACATGTTCGGTGCTTTTGAATTCGTGTCGCAGGCATGGAAGAATACGAAAGTGGTTGGGAAGACAGAAGAGGGTAAAGACATCGTGGAGCCTGTTGTAAAACCTGTAGTTGGTTGCGAGTTCTACGTGGTGGAGAACCGCCATAAAAGACAATTCAGTCGTGACGAGAAAGACCAGCGTTTCCACCAGCTCCTTTTGGCTAAGAATGAAATTGGCTATAAGAACCTGGTCAAGCTTTGTTCGCTGGGTTTTATTGAAGGCTTATACGGTAAGTACCCGCGTATCGACAAAGAACTGATACTGCAATACCACGAGGGGCTGATTGCCACCACCTGCTGTCTCGGTGCATCGGTACCGCGCACTATTCTGAAGAAAGGTGAAGAAGAAGGGGAGCGCGAATTCAAATGGTGGCTCGACCTGTTCGGTGAAGATTATTACGTTGAGTTTCAGCGTCACGATATACCGGAGCAGATCAAAGTGAATGAGGTACTCGTGAAATTTGCGCGCAAGTACAACGTGCCTGTCATCGCCTCCAACGACTCGCATTATGTAGACCGCGAGGACTATAATGCTCACGATATCCTCCTGTGCATTAACACCGGCGAGAAGCAAAGCACGCCGACGATGAAAGACTTCAGCGACGATGAGGTAATGGTGCGCGATAAACGCTTTGCTTTTTATAACGACCAGTTCTATTTCAAGAATACAGAGGAGATGTCGAAGCTGTTCAGCGACCTGCCGGAGGCTATCGACAATACCAACCTCATAGTTGACAAGATCAAACCCCTGAAGCTGGAGCGCGATATCCTGCTGCCTCACTTCAAGGTGCCGCCTGAGTTCAACGACGACCAGGATGCTTACCTGGAACACCTGACCTGGACTGGTGCAAAGGAACGCTATAAAGAGATCACTCCTGAAGTAGTTGAACGCTTGATGTTTGAGCTCTTCACCATCAAGACCATGGGTTTTGCCGGTTACTTCCTCATTGTGTCCGACTTCATCAAAGCAGGCCGCGACCTGGGAGTATTCGTCGGCCCCGGCCGTGGTTCGGCAGCGGGGTCCGTTGTGGCCTATTGCACGGGAATCACCAATATCGATCCCATAAAATACAATCTCCTGTTCGAGCGTTTCCTGAACCCGGAGCGTAAGAGCATGCCCGATATAGATACCGACTTTGATGACGTCGGCCGCCAGAAGGTGATAGACTACGTGGTGGACAAGTATGGTAAAGCACAGGTGGCGCACATTGTTACCTACGGTACTATGGCCGCCAAGAGCAGCATCAAAGACGTGGCCCGCGTACTTGACCTGCCGTTACCCGACGCGAACGGGCTCGCCAAGCTGGTGCCGGAGCGTCCCGGTATATCCTTAAAACGCCTGCTGCATGCACCGATCAAAGGGGAGGGTGGCCTCGAAGCAAAAGAAGGTATTGGCGGCGAAGAGATTGAAAATGTGAACAAGCTCCGCGAATTGTACGCGGCAGACAATATACAGGGACAGGTGCTGCATTCAGCTGAAAAGCTGGAAGGCTCTGTCCGCAATACAGGTATCCACGCGGCAGGTATCATCATCGCACCGAAAGACCTGAGCGAAATGATACCGGTGTGTGCGGTGAAGGATGTGAATCTCCTTATCACACAGTTCGAGGGGAACATCATCGAGAACGCCGGCGTTATCAAGATGGACTTCCTGGGACTAAAAACCCTGACCATCATAAAAGATGCGCTTGCCCTCATTAAACGAAACCATGGCGTTGAGATATCCATAGATGATATCCCGCTCGACGACCTGAAGACCTACGAGCTATACCAGCATGGGGATACCAACGGAACATTCCAGTTTGAAAGTGCGGGTATGCAGAAATACCTGCGCGAGCTCAAGCCGGATAAATTCGATGACCTCATCGCGATGAACGCCCTGTACCGCCCGGGCCCGCTCGAGTATATCCCCAACTTCATCAAACGTAAGCATGGCGAGGAGCAGATAGTATATGATCTGCCGGAGATGGAAGAATACCTGAGTGATACTTATGGTATCACGGTATACCAGGAGCAGGTGATGCTGCTTTCGCAGAAGCTGGCGGGCTTCAGTAAAGGCGATGCCGATGTGCTGCGTAAGGCGATGGGTAAAAAGCAGAAATCGGTACTCGATAAAATGAAAGGACAGTTTGTGGAAGGAGCCAAAGCAAAAGGGCATCCTGAAGACAAGCTGAATAAGATATGGACCGACTGGGAGGCATTTGCCCAGTACGCGTTCAACAAATCGCATTCTACCTGCTACGCATTTGTAGCCTACCAGACCGCTTTCCTCAAGGCGCATTATCCGTCTGAGTTCATGGCTGCGGTACTGAATAACCAGGGCAATATCGACAAGATCAAGTTCTACATGGAAGAGTGCCAGCGCATGGGCCTCGCCGTAGCCGGTCCTGATGTAAATGAAAGTCTGAAAGGGTTCTCGGTAAACAAAGAAAGCGTCATCCGCTTTGGTATGAATGCCATCAAAGGAGTGGGAGAGGCGGCGGTGGAAGACCTTATTGCCGAGCGCGAAGCTAACGGGCCCTATACTTCTGTATTCGATCTTATTTCGCGGGTCAACCAACGCACGGTAAACAAAAAGACGCTGGAAGGAATGGTGCTTGCAGGCGGTTTAGATTCCTTTAAGGAAATGCACCGTGCACAATACTTCTATGCACCACCAACCGACCCTGTAACCGGATTAGAGCGCATAGCCCGGTTCGGCAACCAGGTGCAGGCAAATGCCTCTATGGCATCTAACAGTTTATTTGGCGAGAGCACGATGGCCGATGTAAAACCGCCCGCAATACCGGAGTGCCCTCCATGGACATTGCCTGAACTGCTCGATCGTGAGAAAGACGTTATCGGCATCTACCTGAGTGCACACCCGCTGGATGGCTATAAGTTTGAGATGAAGCATTATGGCTTTACACCTATCAATGAGATAGAGAATTGTAAAGGCCGCACCATACGTATAGCAGGCTTTGTGACAGATGCTGCGCATATGACCACCAAGAAAGGCAGCAAATTCGGCAAGCTGGTACTGAACGATTACACAGGCAACCAGGAGATCGTTTTCTGGGAGAAGAACTACCTGCAGTACAGCAACTACCTGGACAATGGCCAGAAGCTGCTGATACAGGGTGTATACCAGGAACACAGGTTCAGGCCCGGGGTGATGGAGTTCGAGATACAGAGCATCATGTTGCTGGACGAAGTGAAGAAAAAACTGACCAAGCGCGTGCACATGTGGATGCCGCTGAATAAGATCGGTCCTGAAATGGTGGCTTTCCTTGCTGAGAACCTGAAACAAAACCCCGGCAGTACAGAATTGATACTGCAGGTGGTGGATGAAGAGGAAAACAGGACCACCAAGCTCAAAACCCATGCACAACGTATCAATATCAACGACGACCTGATAGCCTACCTCGAACAGCATGATGAGATCAGGCTCTCGCTGGAAGTATCATAAAACAAATTCCAAAGCATAAAATTCCAAAATCCAATCCCGATAACTATCCGGACCAAATTCAAACCTTTTCATGGCAACCACATTTACCGACGCAAACTTTGAGACAGAAGTACTTAATTCAGATAAACTGGCCGTAGTTGATTTCTGGGCTACCTGGTGTCCTCCCTGCCTGGTGCTGGGCAAAACCATAGACGCTTTGGCTGCCGACTACGATGGCAAAGTGAACATCGGCAAACTGAACAGCGACGAGAACCCGGAGATATCCGTAAAATACGGTGTAATGAACCTGCCTTGTGTGCTCTTTTTCAAAAACGGCCAATTGGTTGATAAACACGTGGGTCTGGCGGCGCGCAGTGTGTATGAAAAGAAGATACAGCAGCATATGTAACAGCTACTTATATCACTATATTCGTTCCCTATTATTCTGAATCAAATACACGTAGTACCTTTGCATTGTCTTTAACCAAATAATAAAAATTCAAATAAAATGGCAGCAGTATACACTGACGCAAACTTTGACGCAGAAGTAATAAAAGCAGAGAAACTGACGGTAGTAGATTTCTGGGCTCCCTGGTGCGGCCCTTGCCTGGCACTCGGCCCAACCATCGAAGCGCTGGCAAAAGAGTATGACGGTAAAGTGAATATAGGTAAGGTGAACGTTGACGAGAACCCGCAACTGTCTATCAACTATGGTATCACCAGCATCCCCGCCGTGCTGTTCATCAAAGGCGGCCAGGTAGTTGACAAGCAAGTAGGCGCAGCGCCCAAAGGCGTTTTCGATAAGAAGATCCAGCAACACCTCTAGGAAGTTGTAGCAGCATAAAAAAAATCCCGCGGAAGTCCGCGGGATTTTCATTTTACATACGTTATTTCTTCTTTGGTGGATTGAACATGTTCCCTTGTATCGACCATGCAAAATCGAGCTTCAACGCTTTGCCGTAGATGGTGTCGTGCAGGTCTACATAAGTATCACCCAGGTACTGCGGCAACTGGGTTTGTGCAACAGTCGCCGGTGCAAAGTTTGCATGCGCGTGGCAGCTCATACAGTTAGTGCGTATACCCCAGTTGTTGTCCACTTTCTTGCCATTGGTTATCACATAGGCCGGGTCATTGAGCGCCGCATTCGAACCTACAGGGCCAAACGTAAAACCTGCTTCCAGGTATGGGTTAAACGCATATATGGACGTACCAATATTATTGCCTCCGCTGTTTGGCTGGTTTGGATAGATAAAAGTATAAGCAGGTGCCATTGCATAGTGCCGTGGAGCGCCTTTCAATTCTTTAGGCCTCAGGCTGGCAATTGCTGCAGAACTTGGCGCAGGCGGATTGTCGGGGTTTGGTGCCCACCAGAATGTTTGCCATGTCCAGCGTTTGGTTTCTTTTGTGGTTACATGCATGGCCACCAGTATAGCTATGTCGTTAGCCTTGGCTTTACGTCCGCTTGTCTCGCTTAACTGTCTCGCAGTTCCGGCATCCAGCTTAAAGTGGATGAAGTCATCGAGATTGTATGTATTTTCCGGTGTTTGCCCCTGTCCGGTGTCTACGCTGCCATTTCCCTTGCCTTTGTTATTTGGATCCACATACACCCATCCCGGCCAGTTACCTTCCGCATAAGATATTGGCGTATCAGGAAGGCCGGTCCAGGCATTTAGCCGGTAGCAACCATTCCACTGCTTGAATGTATCTGCATCGGGATTAAATGTTTCAAAACTTGGCTTCAGCGTTATAGCGGTGTTCGGGAATTCAGGTATTTCCTTAACGCCGTCATCCCACATTTTTTGCAATACCATTGAGTCGAGCAGTTTGTGCTTCACGGTGAATGATGTAGCCGAAGGGTCGTATTTCACAAAGCCGATGATGTTCGATTGGTCAATGCTGTCAACGTTCACACCCATGCCTTGCATCAGCCCTTTCATCCTCGCTTTGTGCAGGAACTGGTGAGGCGTATGCATTGTGCCTCGGTGGGTTTTTACCTGTTCCATGGCCAGGCTCTTACCGTCCATTTCTGCAGTTATTAATCCCTGGATATCCTCGGGGGTAAGCCAGGTTTCAAAAACCCTCAGCTCTTGTCCTTCGTACTTCTGGTGGGCTGGCATATTTAAACCTGTCCAGATGCCCCAGGCATGGGCGGCTATTTTGTCGTTGTCCTGGGCGTCTATCCAGCCATTGATGACACTTGAATCTTCGGGGAACTTAAAACCGGGGATCTTAGTATCAGGAAAATCGACAGGTTTGATAAAACGGGCTTCGTGGTTGTCGTCATGTTTTTCATGGTTGTTCTGGCATTGGACCAGGATGACAGATGCGAGCAGCAGCAATGAAACGGTGATCAGTT
>CAMPKG010000099.1 GCA_946887085.1 uncultured Sphingobacteriales bacterium | reverse complement strand
CGTTGTGTATCAGTCCCTCCACGGTGCATTCCATCAGTATCTCACCGCCCATTTTTTTCACCTGCCGCGCTACTTCCTCCCACAGCTGTCCCGGGCCAAGCTTTGGGTACAGGAATTGTTCAATGAAGCTGGTGGGCACGTCTTTCTGTGCTATGCTGCCGTTCCGGGGTTTCAGTGCGTGCCTGATCACATCAGTGATGCTGATCGACTTGATGCGCTGTGCGCCCCATTCGGCGGATATCTGTTTACAATCGATACCCCATACTTTTTCCGTATAGCTCTTGAAAAAGGTTTTATACAGCTCGCGTCCGAAGCGGTTGATAAAGAACTGCTCCAGGTTTTGTTCTTCTTTGATGGGCATTGCTTTTGAACGCATGTAGGATACCATGATCTTCATCGTCCGCACAGCCCCCAGCTTGCGTAGGGTATCCATGTTCAACTTTACAGGATAGGAAAAGAATTTCCGGAGAAAGTAAATGCGTGACCGGCGCTTGCGTATCAGCATTATATTGTTTCCGTCGTTCTCTGCTTTATGTGCGGATCGATCAACAACCGCCTGTTTGTTCTGGTAGCTGATGGTAACGGGTTCTGCGCCGTTTGATGCCAGGGGCATTATATTCAGCCACCATTTCATTACCCTGTCCGATTTGGAGAAGAACCTATGGCCGCCAATGTCGATGCGATTGCCTTTGTAATTGATGGTACGGGCAAGGCCGCCAATGTATGCCGACTGCTCTATAATGATCGGTTTGATATCGGTTCGCTTCAATAATTCGTAAGCAGCGGTCAATCCCGCCGGTCCGGCACCGATGATAATGGCTTTTTTTTGCTGCATAAAAGGGTTTTAGCAATGGGCAGCGGGCACTAAGGCCTTACGAACATTAATGTACAAAAAAATAAGCGGGAATCATAGAGTATTAACTCCGGGAAATAATATGCTCCTTCAACACCATCAGCGGCACCATACCCGATCGAAGATAGCGGGTGTGAAATTGTTTTGCAGCTTTGCCATCGTGCAGGTAATCCTGCTTCATTTGCAGGATATAATGCGCGCCCACTTTATAGCTCAGCGCCTGTCCGCACCAGTTGGTGACACGGGTTATCTCGCGCTCCGCAATATCATCCTGACCCGGTATGGTCTGTTTCCAATAATCCAGCGCCTGCTGCCGGCTCCAGCCATAATAGTGTATGCCGGCATCTATTACCAGTCGTGCAGAACGGACAAGATCCCATTCCCATTTGCCGAGTAAAGCGTATGGATCCTGGAGCAATCCCACATCATTGCCCGGGTATTCTACGTAACATGCCCAGCCTTCAAAATTGCCGGGATATAAGAAGGGCAGCGATCCCTCATTTCTCCAAAATACGGATTGCAGGTGATGGCCTGGTATTGCCTCGTGCATATAGAGCCACTCAATGGTGCGCCTGTTGTACCGGCCGCCGTAGAAGTTGAACTGGAATACATCTTTGCCATAAGCGTTCTGCGAGTGGTTGAGGTACATACCCGGCGGCGTGTATTGCCCTGCTCCCGGCCACTCCATAGGCTCTATAGGCGGTACCTCACTAACTTCCACAAATTCGTCAAGATGTTGGCGCACGGTGTTATCAGTTGCGCGGAATGCAGCGATGAGTTGATCTTTGCCGGTGATATAGAACGAATCGTTTTCCAGGTGTTTATAAAATGAAGCATTGTCTCTGAAGCCGAGTGAGGTGCGTATCTTATCGATCTCGGCCTGTACACGCGCGACTTCCGATTTTCCCAGTGCAAAAATTTCTTCTGGCGTGATATCGGTGCTGGTAAATTTCTGAATGAAATATCGATACCATTGTGCGTGATCTTCCATGCTGCTGATGCCACCATCTGGTACCTGTCTTCCGTTTTTCACCCAGGCCGTCTCCAGGTTAATGCGGTAAAGATTAAAGTCTATCTCGTAAGTGATCGTTTCCAGTTCCAGCTTTTCTTTTTTCGACAGACCTCTCTTGTTTACAGTGGCGAGCTGCTCTTGCTGCTGGTTGAAAAAAGCGCTTTGTTTCTTTAGCGATTCCTCACCGGGTATTTGCCTGAGATGGTCGCGGTAATCATACTCCAGGCCGGGGATTCCCAACTCGCTGTAGCCATCGACAAACTGCTTCCGGAAATCGGCAAACGTCAAAGATTCATCGCCGGCAAAGAATAACGACCAGCATAACAATGCTGCGACAGACAGGAGCGTGCGGCGCACTATGATTGTTTTTTCAGCCAGTCGAGAAACAGTTCGCCGACGGCGGGATTGTATGCGCCGGGATTATTGGTCGCTTCACTAAAGGAAGCGGCGCTGTTCATACCGTGGTCGGCGCCTTTCACAGTAGCGAAACTTGCGTTGCCTTTATGGTAGTAATTGACGGCATCCACCACCAGCTCATGATCGTGCTTCGCAGCGACATAGTCACTCTCGCCCCAAACCAGCAATGATTTGCCTTTGTAGTTTTTCCAGGCTGTTGGAATATTCAGATCATAAAGTTCCTGGTTGTATCTTCTCGACCGGAGATCGAATATCGAAACATAATAGTCGCAATGCGGATTTTTCGCGGCAGCTTCCCGGGTTGTCATCTTATCAACAAAATAATATCCCGAACACTCGCAGCATTCTTTTACGAAAGAATCTATTGCTGCCGGTTCCCAGCCATAAGCTTCACCAATAGTGCGGCGTGTCTTCAACAGGTATTCCATAAAGTTGGAACCGATGGTGCCATAGGCGATGATGCCATCTACAGGAGTCTCCGCGCCTATCAGCGGCGCCATCACACCGCCCATGCTGTGACCAATAATGTATATAGGCAGGCCTGCAAACTGCGGACGTTTTTTCAAATCGTTAACGGCATCTACATAACTGCTCACTTCATCTTTAAAACCTACCTCGTTGCAGGGCGTGCTTTTGCCTGCACCGTCGCCGATGCCCGGCTTCTCTATGCGCACGGTGGTATAGCCTGCGCGAGCCAGTTTGTTCAGCAATTGTATCTCGCTGCGGTTGGTATCCAGCGGCGAGTCAAGTGAATAGCAGCCAATACCGCCCAGGAAAACCACCATCGGTTGTTTGGTTTGTCCTTTTTTGCCGGCGATGATAATGCGCTGCACGCCTGCCTTCGTGGCAGCTTCTGTGTACTCCACATCGAGGTCCGGGTATTCTTCTTTCGGGTAAGTTTTGAAGGCAGCTTTTCCCGAGATCGTTTTCTTATCGCGTATCAGTTTGTAGCTGAACGTTGCCTGTCCTTTCTGCGCCCCCACAATTGCCACTGCCTGTTGGGGGCTGGTGATGCGTTCGTTATTGATGCTTAGCAATACGTCTCCTTTTTTGAAACCTGCGGCTTCTGCTGTAGAGCGTGGCACAACACGGTTGATCAATGCGCCACTCGTGTCTGGCAGCTGCATGATGCGCTGCACATCGGCGGTAACATTCTCCATGGATATGCCGAGGAAGCTTCGTCTTTCAAGCTCCTGGCCAATAGTTGCAGTAAACGGGGCAAGTAAAAAAGAAAAAAGGAGAAATCGTTTCATGATCGCTGATTGAACGTTCAAGTTCGCCACGATCTTGTTACCACGACTCCCCCTTAGGAGGTTATTTTTATGGCCGGGTCACTCCAGCACAACACGCTTTGTGAAGCTCTTCGTCTCCGTGGATATCTTGAGATGATACAGGCCTTTCGGCATGCTCCGGAGATCCAGGGTTGTGTTCATGCGGCCGTTAGCTACTGCCGCGATGCCGTTGTAAACGAGCTTGCCGTCAATACTATAACAGGTTATTGCCGCCTCGCGGACATCATTCATATCAGCGCAGGTGATATGGATCATCCCATTGGATGGATTAGGGAACACACTGATTCCTGACGAAAGACCCTGGTCTGCTATGGAATTGGAGGTATCAATACTGGTAACGGCAACAACGGTTTTACAAAAGGCCTGTCCATTGATCTTATCGCCCTGGTCGCAATGAAGGGTGATATCATAACTACCGGGAGTGGTGAATGTATCGGTGAATGCAGGATCGTTGTATTTGACGCTGCCCTGTGCCGGCCACGAGCTTAATACATCGAATTTGTAAATGGCATCTGTAGAGAAACAGGATCCGAGCAGGCTGAGAGTGTCGTTATACCAATAAGGGCTGGTATAGCTGATCCTCGTACCTGACAGGCCCATCGTTCCCAGGTTGGCGACTGCCGGCGTACTGGTGATACCATTATTAAAACTAAGCCTTACGATGTTACCTGATTCATTAGTTACAAGTGCGTGCAGCTCATTGCAGCCGGATATAAAATTCACGGTCCTGGGATTGACTAAGAAGCCGCCTGTGTTGCCCAGATTCACGCCGCCCGGATTATTGTTTTTAATGTTCGTCCCCAGGCTGAAAATGGTTAATGTATTATCTGTCAGGTTGGATGCAAGGAGGTACCAATTGCCCGCCTGCTGGTGCAAAGCGAAACAACAGGGATTGTCGAGCAACGCGTTGCTGCCAAATTTGCTGGGAGTAGGGGTGTTGTTGAGCGAAGAGCCGAAATCAAAACGTACGATATGATTCATGTTGGCGTAATTGCCCACAAAAGCTACCCATTCATTGCCTGCTTTTTTGATGCTGATCTGCATGGCATAGCCGATGTATGTTGGAAACGACATGGCGTTTGTTGTAGGTGTATTCGCTAACGAGATTCCAAAGTTAAGGCGTACCAGCTTGTCGTTATTGGTTACAAAGCCATACCAGTTCGCGCCATCCTTAACAATATCCATACCCTGGCTGTTGGCAGCAGTTGAAACAACGTTGGTGACAAACGTTGTGGCAGGCGTACTGTTGGGATCTGTGCCAAATGAAAACCTGTACAAGCCTCCATTTTGGTTCACCACGAAAGCATAATATTTACCACTGTCAACAACCATCACCACGGCAGAGTTGGTATTCAGGGGAAATCCTGCTTTTACCGTTTTGGCATTGCCGGGCTGAGGCAGCGCATCTACGGTGTCAGCAGCCCAGGCATAGGTTGTGGCATTGTACGTGGTAGTAAAGTTGACAGGCGTGTTTATCAGCACGGTATCCGGTGCAACTATCTGTGCACTTGCGGCTGCGCAACAAAAAATACTAAGGGCGATAAGAGAGAACAGGTTTTTCATTAATCTGAATTTTTGCTGCGTAAAACTACAAAAAAAGTTAATCCTCTTTCTTTGCTAGTACGCGAAAGGCCTTTCGGCAGTGGCTTTGAACTCATTCCAAACCTCGGCCACTATCTCCCCGGCGGGTTTAATTTCGCGGATGATGGCGCTGACCTGGCCTATCTCGAGTTCGCCTTCATTCATATCGCCTTCAAACATCCCGCGTTTGGCGCGCGCACGGCCAAGCAGGTCCTGCAGTTCATCATTAGATGCGCAACCATCCTCTGCTTCCTGCACCTGTTTGTAAAACTGGTTTTTGATAAGGCGGACTGGGGTGAGTTTCTTCAGCGTGAGTATGGTATCGCCCTCGTTGGCACTGACAACGGCTTCTTTAAAGGCCTGGTGGCTGGAAGCCTCGGGGCTACATACAAAGCGGCTGCCCATTTGTACAGCTTCGGCGCCTAAGGCCATCATGGCAAACATGGCGCGGCCGGTGGCTATGCCCCCTGCTGCTATCAATGGAATAGTGATGGCTTCGCGAACGGCAGGTATCAAACAAAGTGTTGTCGTTTCCTCGCGGCCGTTGTGTCCGCCCGCTTCAAAACCTTCCGCAACAACTGCATCTACACCTGCGTCTTCACTCTTTTTTGCAAACTTCGCGCTCGACACTACATGCACTACTTTTATACCGTTCTCTTTGAATTTCGCTGTCCATGTTTTGGGGTTGCCTGCCGAAGTAAATACGATGGGTACTTTTTCTTCAAGAATAACAGCCACGTGTTTGTCGATATCGGGATAGAGCAAAGGCAGGTTCACACCAAAAGGTTTACCGGTTACCTGTTTGCATTTCTGTATATGCCCACGCAATACATCGGGATACATGCTGCCTGCGCCTATTAATCCAAGTCCGCCCGCATTGCTTACCGCCGATGCCAGCCGCCAGCCAGAGGCCCAGATCATGCCTGCCTGTATAATAGGGTACTGTATGCCGAATAATTCTGTAATGCGGTTGCTGAATGCGTTGCCTGCAAACTTTCCTTCAAAAAGCATTGATGTTGTATTGTTGCTGCGGTAAACTTAAAAAAAATCGCAGGAACTAAGCCTGCGGTTTTCTTTCATAAAATAATGTGCTGCAGTTGTCGGGCCTGAAAATATCCTTCGCCGTTTGTTGCAGGAATTCAGCAGTTACGGATTGATAACGCCCCCATTCCTCGTTCGCCAGCTGCGCATCGCCCAGCAGTTCGTAAAATGCCAGGTTATTAGCGCGTGAAAGCAATGCCATATCCTCGAAGGTGATCATGGCTTCTATTTTATTCTTGGCTTTTTGCAGTTCTTCTTCGGTCACACCGTCTTCCACCAGTTTTTGAAACTCGGTCGCAACTGCTGCGTCAGCTTCTTCCACTGTTTTGCCGTCTACAATTTTTCCTTCGACTGTTATAATGCCTGGGTCGATGCTGCCTGTATGGTAGCAGTTGATATTGCTGAATAGCTGCTGCTCTTTCACCAGTTTCTGGTATAGCCGCGATGCAAAGCCGCTGCCCATGATCTCTGTAATGAGATCTGCGGCGTAATAGGAGCTGGAAAGACGGCCGCCAATGTGCCAGCTTTTATACAGTGCATCCAACGGTACATCCGCTACAACCACTTTGGTTCGCGGGTCCTCTTGCGGTGGCTCTGCCGGCAGTCTGCGCTCGTATTTATCGCCGGAAGGTATATCGCCAAACCATTTTTCTGCGAGCGCTTTCACCTGCTCTGTAGTGACGTTACCGGCTACGCAAAGTATTGCGTTCACGGGACGGTAATGTTTGTAAAAGAAATTTTTCACATCATCCAGCCGCGCATCTTCAACATGCTTTAGCTCTTTGCCAATCGTCATCCACTGGTAAGGGTGGGTGGTATAAGCCAGCTCGCGCATATGAGCCCATGCATCGCCGTAGGGTTTGTTGATATAGTGCTCTTTGAATTCCTCGCACACCACTTTGCGTTGCACATCCAGGCTTTTCTCACTAAAGTCGAGCGCCTTCATACGGTCGCTTTCCAGCCAGAAGGCAGTTTCAATATTCTGAAGCGGCAGCTGGATATAGTAGTTGGTAATATCGTTGGTGGTGTAAGCATTGTTCTCGCCGCCTGCCATTTGCAGGGGTTCATCATAGCTGGGTATGTTTTCAGAGCCGCCAAACATCAGGTGCTCGAAGAGATGCGCAAAACCTGTTTGCGCCGGGTCTTCGTCGCGGGCGCCCACATCATAAAGTACGTTCACCGCCACCATGGGGGTAGTGTTATCGTGGTGAACCAAAACCTTCAATCCATTGTCTAAACTAAATCTATCGAACCGGAGCATAGGCGGCAAAGTTATGAGTTTGCAGTTTACAGTTTACAGTCATCAGTTTGCAATTTGCAGTTATCAGTGGTTGGCAATCGCCAATAATAAGACTGCCAACTGTAAACTGCCAACCAGACTCAGTCACCTTCAATATCTTCCCATTTTACCTGTGTCAAACCCTTGCGCGCCGGACCGGTAAGCAGGGCGCCGCTAACAGAGAAACGGGAGCCATGGCAGGGACAGTCCCAGCTTTTTTCGGCGCTGTTCCAGTCTACTATACATTTAGCGTGGGGGCATACGGGGTCCAGCGCATGGACTTTGCCTTCTTCATCTTTATATAGCGCTACTTTGTTGCCTTCCCATTCTGCCAACGTGGCTTCGCCTTTTGCCAGTTCTATCAGCGAAGTGACTTTTTCGTAGCTGCAACGCATGCCGATGAACTTGCTGACGACGTCTGCATTCTCACGTACAAAATCGTTGAAACCAGCTACCATCTTCACGCGCGATGGGTCGAATAACTCCTCGTACCTGCTTTTGCCGTTGGTGATGAGCTCGCAAATGACTTTTGCCGCCAGCGATCCCAGCGTCATCCCGTTTCCGTTGTAACCGGTGCCAACATATGTATTGTCATGGCCGGGCAGCTCTCCTATATAAGGCAGCCCGTCAGTCGAGTTGAAATATTGTGAGGACCAGGAGTATTCCATAGTATCGATATCGAATATCCTGCGGAAATAAGCTTCCATCTCGCGGAATACCTGGTCGGTGTTTTTTTCATGACCTGTTTTGTGATCGAAGCCACCTGCCACCACGTATTGTTTGCCGTCGATGGTTTGTGAGCGGTAATAGTTGTAAGGATCGCGCATATCATAGATAAGGCCTGCAGGATATTCCCCGCTTTTCAGCGTGAATGCGCAGGCATAACTGCGGTAAGGCGCGCAGCGGAAATGCAGTATGTTGATGCCGGGGGGTATATGCGTGGCATACACGATCTTATGCGCTTTTATTTCGCCGAGCGAAGTATCTGCCGTGTAAAACTCATCGTGTTTGGTGTTGCCTGCGATGCATTGCTGGAGTAAGATGCCGCCCTCCTGCTCATAAGCTTTGGCAAGGCCATCCAGGTATTTAGTTGGGTGAAACTGCGCCTGCATATCAAACCGGCATGCTTTGATAAAAGGCACCGGCAGCGGCACCTGGTCGGTACAGCTCACCATTACTCCTGCGCGCGTAGCTGCGTCGCTGATCTCATCAAGGTCTTTGGCCTGTTCATCGTTTTCAGCGATCACATAACCCGGTTGGTAACTGAAATCGCAGTCGATGCCGTATTTGGTAACAAGCCCTTCTACCAGGTCGATGGCTTCACGGGTAGCAGAAGCAAAAAGCTTTGAATCAGCTTCACCGAAATCCTTTTCTACCTGCCTGTACGATGCCTCCACGACGGTATTGAGGTGGGCTGTAGTGCCTCCCGAGGTTCCGAACCCGATATTGCGCGCTTCCGCCAGGATACATTTTTTGCCCTGCGATTGCAGCAGCAGTGCCGTGGTAAGACCTGTGATGCCGCCACCGACAATCAGCACATCAAAAACTTCGTCTTTGTTCCAGTTATTTACCGGTTGATAATCAGGAATGTTTTCCTGCCATACGCTGATCTTTGCGCCGTCTCTTTTCATAGAAATGGATTAATGTATTTGGCCGTAAACAGTTGAGCAATAAAAAGTTTGCCAGCGGGAGCAAAACGTGCAGATAAGCAAGGATAAAAATATGATTAAAAAAAAGTCGGTTGGCGCAATTGCAGAGCTATAGCATCACAGCAGCGTATTTTATATATAAAATGATGTCAAAAAAATACCCGCTGGTCAACAGCGGGTAAAAATGTATAAGCGTTCGGTCATTCCTCAACTTTCGGCAGTAGCGTTCTCTTTTTCTTTTTCAATCCTACCGCGGCGCATGGGATTGGCGGTATACAGTGCATGGTTCTGTCGCTTGCGCAGCAGGTCGAGGCACTGGAAGAGGGATTCAAGGAAAGAAGAGGGATCGGCGATGCCTTTACCGGCAATGTCAAATGCCGTTCCGTGGTCAGGCGAGGTGCGCACTACCGGCAGTCCGGCAGTATAATTTACACCCATACCTTGTGCTATGGTCTTGAAAGGTATCAGGCCCTGGTCGTGGTACATGGCCAGTATCCCGTCGAATTGGGTATAGCTGCCGCGGGCAAAAAAAGCATCGGCGCCATAGGGGCCAAATACGAGATGACCTTTCTGCTGTAGGTCGTCGACGAACGGTTTGATAATGGTTTGCTCCTCGGTGCCTATCTGGCCGTTGTCACCAGCATGCGGGTTCAGGCCCAACACAGCTATCCTGGGTTTATCGATGCCAAAATCTTTGACCAGGCTGTCGCGCATCATATTAAATTTCGACTGGAGCGCTTCCTTGGTTATGGATTGCGCCACTTTGGAAACCGGTATATGCTCTGTCACCAATCCCACCCGCAGATCGTTGCTGTAGAGCAGCATGAGCACATCCTTCGCCCCGAATTTTTCTTTCAGGAAAGGAGTATGGCCTGTGTATGGAAAATCAGGAAGCTGGGTGTTTGATTTGTGTATGGGGGAGGTCACTATTGCGTCCAGCTCACCGTCTTTCAGGCATTGCGCAGCTACCATCAGCGAGCGGATGGCATATTTTCCGCCTTCGGGAGTAAGTACACCCGGTTGCAGCGGTACTTCTTCTTCCCAGCAATTGAAAATATTTACCTGCTTGGGATTCAGCTTCGTCAGGTCTTTAGTGCTGCTGAAGTTGAATGGGGTATCGGGCACCAGCTTGCGGTAAAAATTGATCAGCTTGTTGGATGCAAATACCA
>CAMPKG010000098.1 GCA_946887085.1 uncultured Sphingobacteriales bacterium | reverse complement strand
CATACCCAATGCCTGTGCCAGGTAACAGATAGCAGCAATTGCCAGGAAGATGATCAGGGTTACTTTATCACGTTTCGTCCACTTTGGTTTGCGGATATGGTCAACATGTTGGTGCGGTTTCATGAAATCCACCGCGAACACAGGGTTAATGATATAGGCAACAAACAATGACGCAAGCAGGGTGATGATAAGCGTTACCGGCAGGAAGAACATGAACTCGCCAATAACACCATCCCAGAAAGCCAGTGGAATGAAAGGTATCAAAGTAGTAAGCGTACCTGTAAGTACCGGGAGGAAAACTTCACCTGTTGCCATCTTCGCTGCTTTCTTGATCGGCATCTTGCCGTTGTCATATATACGGTGTGTATTTTCGATGACCACGATGGCATCATCTACCACTATCCCCAGCGCCAGCAGGAATGAGAACAACACGATCATGTTGAGCGTAAACCCGATAGCCGGCATGAACAGGAAGGCGATAGCACAAGACAAGGGAACTGACAGCGCCACAAACAAAGCATTGGTCACACCCATGAAGAACATCAGGATGATCGTTACCAGCAGGAAGCCGATGATGATGGTATTGATAAGATCGTGCACTGTAGTACGCGTGGCGTCCGATTGGTCGCCGGTAATAACAATGCTCAGGTCCTTAGGCAGGTCTTCTTTCTGCATCTTATCCATCAGCGCAACGATCTTGTCCGATGCTTCGATGAGGTTCTCGCCTTTGGCCTTGATGACGTTAAGGGTGATCACGTTCTTACCGTCGAGGCGGGCATAGCTCTCCTGCTCTTCGAAATTGTCCCTTACTTCGGCGAGGTCGCGGATGTACAAGGCTTTACCATGCTGGTTCTTTACTATAAGGTTGCCTATCTGGTCTGCGGTTTTGAACTCGTTACGCACACTGAGGATACGTTTCTGGTTGTTCATCGATACGAGGCCCGGCGTAGAAGAAATATTTTCGTAAGCCACAGCGTTCTCGATGTCGCCAAAGGTGAAACCCGCGGCAGCCATCCTGTACATATCCACGTTGATCTGTATTTCGCGCTCCAGCGCACCGACAATATCTACACGCTTTACTTCTTTCAGCTCTTCTATTTCATCCTGTACTTCGTCTGCATATTTCTTCAGTGTGTTCAGGTCGTAATTACCTGAGATGTTCACATACAATATGGGGAACTCCGAAAGGTCGATGTCATTTACCTCGGGCTCGTTGGGCAGGTTTTGCGGCAGCTCGGGGCGCGCTTTATCTACCGCGTCCTTTACATCCTGCTTGGCCTTGTCCACTTCCACGTCGGTGTTGAACTCGACGATCACCACTGAGAAATCCTGGAAAGAATTGCTGGTAACTTTCTTCACACCGGTAAGGTTCTTCACCTCTTTTTCTATCGGCTTGGTCACCAGGTTCTCCATGTTCTCAGGAGAAGTACCGGGGTTGAAAGTCTGCACGATGATCTGTGGCATCTTTATCTCCGGGAACTGCTCCTTCGGCAGGTTGAGGTAGGTCATCAAACCCGCAAGGGTAATAATGACCGAAAGGATATATATAGCTGTCCGGTTGTCTATCGACCAGCTGGAAGGTTTAAACTCTTTGAATACGTCTTTCATAAAAACTTTTTACGGTGGTGATATTTATTGCATGGCTACAACTTCGCCATTCTCCAGGTCTTCAAAACCTTCGGTGATCACTACATCACCGTCTTTAAGGCCACTTACTATTTCAACATATCCCTCGGAAGTACGGCCCTTCACCACGCGAACAACTTTTGCTTTATTGCCATCTACGATATAAACAAAGTCTCCGTCCGGTGTGCTCTGCACCACGCGGATAGGAACTGCAATGGAAGCATCACTGCGGTAGTTGGCTATCTGCATGCGCGTACTCATGTTCGGGCTGAGATTTTTGTTGCTGCCGAGGTTTACCTCTACCTGGAACGCGCGTGACACCGGGTCGATAGCTTTTGCAACATAGCTCAGTTTGTTATTAATAGTATCCCCTGTTTCTGTAAAGATCAGTTTCACAGGATCGCCCTGTTTTACTTTGCCGAGGTAGTTCTCGCCTAGTGTAGCTTTTGCTTTCAGCGCGCTTTGATTCACCACTTGGATACCCATTACCCCCGGCACGATTGCATCAACAACCCCGCTGATCGGTGATTTGATGGTGGACATTGCACGTTGAGCTTGCAGAGCCGATAATGACTTTGCTGCAAATTCATAATCTGCCTTGGCTTTAAGTAATTGAATTTCGGTGCCTACGTTCTGTGCCCAAAGTTTTTGATATCGCTCATAAACGGATTTTGCAAGACTGGCTTGTGCTTCGGCTGCTTTGATTTGCTGTTCTACGGCGGCAGCGTCTAACACAGCTAGCGTTTGGCCCTTGCTAACGGTTTGCCCCGGCCGTACCATTATCCTCGTTACGATTCCTGCTGCTTGCGAGGTAGCCAGCACGTTTTCATCTCCTGTTATCTGGCCTTGCACATCGATATAAGCGCTGAATGCGGAACGGGTCACCGTCATTGTAGATATGGGCGTGCCTTTACCTGGCGTTGCCTTAGCGACGTCGCCTTCCAGCGCTGCGATCTTTTTATCCAGTTCCGAGCGTTCTTTTTTGAGCTTGGCCAGTTCTTCAGTCTTGTTGACTGTTTTTTCGCCGCAGGCAGCGAGTATTATAGTGGTGGCAATTAATAAATAGACTGAGCGTTTCATGCTATGTTTTTTATGAAAAGTTTGTGTTGATAGTTTCATTATTTAAAATCTCCCAGCGCTCGTTGAAGATCAGATTGACTGTTCACGACATCGAGCAGTGCCTGGAAATAATTAGATTGTGCCTGTAGCAATTCTGACTGAGCTTGCGTTACTTCCATATTGCTGCCCACGCCTTCTTTGTATTTTCTTTGTGCAAGGTCCAGTACGGTGTTTCCCAGCTCCATATTCTTTTTCTGGCTTTCAAGCGCTAACAGTGAATTTTTTAGCGTAGTCCTCGATTGTTCAGACTGAAAATCGATTCCCAGTTTCAGATTCTCAATGTCATTCTGCGTTTTTTCCACAGCTATTTTGGCTTGTTTCACCCTGTTGCGCCTTTGCATACCATCGAAGATGGGCACGTTCAGATTCAGCCCCCAGAAAGAACTGAACTGATAGTACTTTCTGAATTGTGTTACCTGGTCAAAATCATTCGTTGCGAAGTTGTAGCCTGCATTCGCAAATGCTGCCAATGAAGGCAAGCCTGATAAACGATGTCTTTTCAAGTCGTATTGGTTTAATTTAAGCTGCGTTTGAAGCAAGCCAAATTCCGTACGGTTGATATAATTAGCTTCCTGCGCCAATATTTCTCTTGCGCTGTTTACTGTATTCTCCACAACGGTATCAGTTAGCACTATCGCACGATCCATTGGCATACCCAGTCGGTATTTCAGTAACTGTTCTGATGTATTGATCATACCGCCGATACGTATGCTGTCTGTTGCGAGGTTATTCACCTGGAGCGTTGTCCTGTCCACATCAATCTTTTCAACAAAGCCTGCGTTGCGCATAGCAACGATATCGGCGAGAATCTCTCTTGAGTTCTTTAATGCAGCTTTGAGGATGTCGTACTGACGCTGTGCAATCACGAATGAGTAATAAGCTTTTTGCACCTCATACCTGATGTCTTCCTCAGTAAGTTTTGCATTCTGCTCAAATAGGCTGATGATGGTTTTGCGCGCCTGCAATGCAACAAACACGCTGCCGTCAAACAGTATCTGCGATGCCTGCCCGTTTGCAGTTACGTTGTACTTCGGGGTAAACTGGACAGGAATAAAAGTTCCGGGCGCTCCGACGAAGTCTCCCGGGATGAAGGACTTCATAGGATTCAGGTAGTCAGTAAACTGGCCTTGCCCTTTTACCTGCGGCAACGCTATGCCGGTTATCTCGGCATTTTTTGCTTCCTGTAGCAGTATATCCAATCTTGCATTTTTTGCGGTCAGATTATTCTTCACCGCAAAATTCATCGCATCCTCCAGGCTTAGTGCGATAGGCTCCTGTGCAATGGTGAGGGCGGGTAGTAGTAGTGTGATCAATGATAAGTATAGTCGTCTCATTTTACAACTGGCTTTAGATATTTGTCTTTGTATTTCTGGTATAATTTTTCTCCTTTCGGTGTCATGATGCCGTACAGGAAGTGCTCGCAGATCTCGTGGGTTACGAACATCAGATCGTAGCGCTCGTTAACCAGCAGGTTTTGCTGGAACATGATCAGCGAGGTCTCCAGCCTGTAGCGGCCCAGCAGATCGGCATTGATATCGGGGCGGAACAATCCTTCATCTATACCCCGCTGGAGTATTTGTTTAATGATCACGAGGTCTTTTTCCTGCAGTGTAGCACGAAACAGCTCATACGCTTCAGGGAAGAATCTTTGCATCTCCATGATAGCGCCGGGGTTGGTCTGTTTATAAACCTGGTCCATCAGTTGCTGGGTCTTCACAAAAGCTTCTACAGCGTTTTCGGCCTGGTTGGCTACGAGTTCGCAGTTCTCACACAGCCGGTTCTTGTACCACATCACCGATTCGTTCACGATTTCCTGCTTGTTGGCAAAGTGCTGGTAGAGCGTCTTTTTAGAAATACCCGCCCTGCGCGCGATATCATCCATGGTGATGGCTTTGAAGCCATACTGCCGGAACAGTTCCACGGACGCACCGAGTATTTTAGTAAGAGGTTCCATAACGCCGGCAAAACTATGGAAACATTTTTTATAAAAAACGTTTCCATAGTATATTATGTTTCTATGGATAGTATCGAGAAAACTGATTAGGTATCCTGAACATGTTCGCAGGAAGTGCTCCGCGACTGGTTTCGTCCGGTTCCATGCTGATTTCTCTGGTTGGCACAACCTTTTGTGTAGTGAACAGGGTTAAAGCCAAGTCGGGAACAAAAATGATGTTAGGAGATCTCATACCCAAAGACCTGCATGACGAGGTATCAGTGGCATTATCCTCGTTCAGCCTGTTGCTGATACTCGCCACCGGCCTGCCCTGGGTGCGCAGTGATTACTGGACCTTCCGGGCGCTGGAATATCCCCGGTTCCAGAAATTGCTCCTGTGCCTGGCTTTGCTGGCTATTTGGGTATTGGTATGGCCGGAGGTACCCGGTGCGTATTATATTTCGGCCGCGCTGCTGGCAGGTTGCGCCGGATACCTGTTCTATAAAATAGTACCCTATACAAAGCTTTACCCTAAAGAAATGAAGGAGGTTGAGCCTGCCGGCAAGGACAACACAATCAGCTTTTTTACGGCAAATGTTTACCAAGACAACCGCAATTACAACCGTATCATTACCCAAATAGGCGAGACAGATCCGGATGTCATCCTGCTTTTAGAAACTGATACCGGGTGGGCAGAGGCTATGCAATCTCTGAAACAGGAGTACCCTCATTTTTTGGAGCAGCCACAGGGAAATACTTACGGGTTGCTGTTTTACAGCAGGTTTGCTCTTCAAAACAGCGGCCTTATTTGCCGGGTGAAGGAGGATATTCCTTCAATAGAAGCGACAATAATACTCCCCTCGGGGCAGCCGGTAAAGCTATATGGACTGCACCCTGAACCACCCGCGCCGGAGGAAACACTCAGGACCACAGCAAAAGACAAGGAATTGATGCTGGTAGCCTTCGAGGCAAAAAAATGCAATATCCCTGTCATAGTTCTCGGCGACCTGAACGACGTGGCCTGGAGCTATACAACAGAACTCTTCCGAAAGACCAGCCGCCTGCTGGACCCCCGCAGGGGCAGGGGGTTCTATGCCACGTTCTCGGCAAAAAGCCGCTTCGTTCGTTTTCCGCTCGATTATATTTTTTGTTCGGATGATTTTGGTTTGCTGAAAATGAAACGCATGCCCTACAACGGCTCCGATCATTTCGCCATGTTTGTCTGCCTGCACTACGATGAATCGCTGAAGCGCCAACAGGAAACAGCAAAAGCGGACGGAAAGGAAATCCGGGACGCCAAAGAAAAGGCTGCCCAATAGGCCATTCGGATAGATAAAATGTAAATGTTATCTTGGTAGAAACATTACATTATGGGATTCTGGGGTGAATTCAAATCCTTCGCAATGAAGGGCAATGTCATCGACCTTGCGGTCGGCGTAATCATCGGCGGCGCTTTTGGTAAGATCGTTACGGCAATGGTTGATGATGTAATAATGCCGCTCGTGGCGCTGGCAACGGGCGAGAGCACCAACTTCGGTGATATGTTCCTGGTGTTGTCGCCCGGGAAGGATGGTGGAACCTATACATCGCTGGAGCAGGCGAAGACAGCGGGCGCCAATGTATTTGCGTACGGCCATTTTGTGCAGACAGTGGTTGATTTCCTCATCATTGCCTTCTTCATCTTCCTGGCCATAAAAGGCATCAACAGGATGAAGAGAGAAAAAGTGGAAACAGCACCGCTGGGCCCTACAGCCACCGAAAAATTATTGACCGAGATACGCGACCTGTTAAAACAGCAGCGTTAAGCTCTTGTAAATTGCCACTTCATTTTAGAGGTTAATCATAGTTTTGCGAAAAATTCTGAATCAAAACAATGGGAGGATTTCTAAAAGAGTTCAAGGCTTTTGCTATCAGGGGGAATGTAATTGACCTGGCGGTGGGTGTGGTCATCGGTGCGGCTTTTGGTAAAATAGTTACCGCCGTCGTTGATGACATCATTATGCCCATTATTGCCATAGTTACCGGCAAGGGCGAGAAATTTACCGATAAATTCATCGTACTGTCGCCGGGCAAAGAAGGCTCAGCGTACCTGTCGCTCGAAAAGGCAAAGGCTGATGGGGCGAACGTATTTGCTTATGGCCATTTTATACAAACGATCGTTGATTTTGTTATTATAGCCTTCTTTATTTTCCTCGCAGTAAAGGCCATCAACAAACTGCGGAGCCTCGACGAAGAAAAGGCCGCTACAGCACCGCCGCCACCACCTTCGTCTACTGATAAATTGCTCATGGAAATCCGCGACTTATTGAAAAAAGATAAATAAATACGGTGATTTTTGGCATAAACGCAATTAATTCCGCACTTTTGTAATAAGGCTTGGCATTATGGCTACAGGAAAGATCTATAACGACCTTCTCACCCGCAAAAAGAAAGCAACTCCAGGTTTCGCCGTTTTGGTGGATCCGGACAAGGTTTCCCCGTCCGAGATGCAGTACCTCGCAGAGTTGTGTAATGATGCGGGGGTAGATTACCTGCTGGTCGGTGGCAGCCTGCTGATGGCCCACCAGCTCGACGCCTGTATTCAACGCTTTAAGTCTGAATCGGATATCCCGGTCATCCTTTTCCCTGGCAGTCCGGCGCAGGTTACACCATACGCAGATGCGCTTTTGTACCTTTCATTAATATCAGGCCGTAACCCGGAGTTACTTATAGGCCAGCATGTTGTGTCGGCCCCCGCCGTAAAGGCCAGCGGCCTGGAAGTGATATCGACGGGGTATATGGTGGTAGATGGTGGTGCAGCCACCACAGTATCCTACATGAGCAATTCGGAGCCTATACCTGCCAATAAGCCGGAAATAGCGCTTTGTACGGCATGGGCAGGCGAACTGCAGGGCAAGCATATATTATATATGGATGCAGGCAGCGGGGCCCGTAACCCGATCGGCGAGGAGATGATCCATAAAGTAGCTTCGCATACAGAAATCCCTTTATTTATTGGCGGTGGTATCCAGACACCTGATAAGGTATATGCCAACTGCAAGGCAGGGGCTACGGTAGTGGTGGTGGGCAACGCCATCGAACGCGATCCCATGCTCATCCGCGAGCTGGCACAGGCGACCAAGGGGGCGGGATTGAAGGTTAGTTGAGTTGATTAAGTTGCGGATTCTCAATAAACTGAATAAAATTGGGGACTTCGAAGATTTAGGTCCAAAAGACTGCTATTTTTTGAATTTTGACTTTTTACTTTTGAATTTATCCCCTACCTTTGCACTCCCTTTAAAGAAAATTTTGTCCTGGTCGTGAGGCCGGACGCAAAAGAGAAAGAATATGAAACGTACTTTTCAACCATCACGCCGTCGTCGTAAGAATGTACATGGATTCCGTCAACGCATGGAAACAGCGAACGGCCGCAAAGTATTGGCTTCACGTCGTGCTAAAGGACGCCACAAGCTGACAGTTTCTGACGAGCGCCGTCTTAAGTAATTTTTAAAACTCAAACGCCATTCGTAATACTTTCAAAGCATACGAGCGGCTCAAGCGCGAGCAGCATATTGATACGCTTTTCCGTAACGGGAAAGCGTTTTCTGTTTTTCCGCTGAAGCTCATTTACCACGCCGTTCCGCGCACAGAAGGCGAGCAGGCTCCTGTGCGTGTTGGTTTTTCGGTTCCTAAAAAGAAATTCCGGATGTCTGTGGAACGCCACAGGATACGCAGGCTGATGGCCGAAGCCTGGCGCCTCAACAAGCAGCAGATCTATCCCGCCGTACCCCCAGGTAAGCAATTGCACCTTTTTATCATCTACACAGACAACGTTCTGCCGACACAACAGTTAATAACTGAAGGAGTTATCAAAGGCATGGGGTTACTCTCAAAAACCTTGTTACCCATGCCTTAGCACATTTTTTGTGTGCATATGGCGTGATCAGGCGTGTACGCAACAAATTCAAAGAGTTATGGGCGCTGCTGGCGCTGTTCGGCATCGAGATGGTGATCGTTACTGCCCTGTTTTACCTGGCGCTGGTCGGCTTTGTTTACCTGGTGCGCCGCGTATTTATTGTCCGCGATAATGAATTTGACCAAACCGTGTACCATTTCCTGGGGCAGTATGTAAACGAAACTACCAACAGCATCATGCTGTTCTTCACCTACCTGGGCACTCATTATTTTCTCATTCCGGCCAATCTCGTCCTCGTTATTTATTTCCTGTTCATCCGCAAACACAAATGGCATTCAATAAGGATAGGCGTAGTAGCGCTGAGCAGTGTGATGCTCATGTTCCTGCTCAAATCCTTTTTTGCGCGCCTTCGCCCGCTGGAGCCACTGCTGAATGCAGCTGACGGCCTGAGCTTTCCGAGCGGGCATGCGTTGAACGCGGTTACATTCTACGGATTGCTCGGTTATATCGTCTGGCATACAGTGGGGAATAACGTCGCCCGTACACTTTACTATTTCGTTTTCATTTTTATCGTGATGATGATCGGGCTGAGCCGGGTATATCTTCATGTGCATTTTACGAGTGATGTGCTGGCAGGCTACTGCATGGGTGTGCTCTGGCTGTTCATTTCGCTGAAGCTGCTGCGCCGTATTGAGAAATACGGACAGAAGAAAGTTGATCCTGCGTTGAAGGACACGGTGGTGGTGTAGGAAGTGTTATTGTCGCAAGCAAATGCTTGCCGGGTTTGGGTCGAAGTAAATACTTCCACCACTGGTGGTTGCTCCCCGGGGATAACCATCTTCGTTGAAAGTACATCATTTTATGAATTAATTGTTGTATATTTGTAGTGATAAATATCGTCACTATGAAACCTATCAGGGCCGTGCTTTCGACCGCAGAAAGAACTTTCTCACCGGAGTAAATCTTCTGAGCGCATGCAATCAGCCTTAATCGTCGAACTTCGGGAGATACTTTTCTCGTTCAACTCGTTCGTATGACGGGTCCAATTGGGCGTGCAAGCCACCGTCTGTCACCATTCTATATGAAAAATCTTTTATGCAAAACCGGTCAACAATTTCAACAAAACACCATAGTATGAAAATGGGATATTCCTGTAACATTTTCGGTATGAAACGCAGTCCTGTAGCGGCTTTCCACGTTTGTTGAATTCCGTAAATTCTATACCCAAAAAGGATGAAAAAATGAAAAACAAGTGTTTTAGGACAACATTTTATAACAAATTCAAACAAGGGTGCCGGAAGTAAAAATGACACAACCAGGCAACTTAGTGAGTGAAGCGAACGATCTCGTGAGCACCAAAAAATAGTTACGCAAATGCGAATAACTTTCGGCAACTTATCACTAATGAAACAGGGAAATCAGAATAATCAGACTTCCCGATGGCAATCGGGACTGAGGTTCAAACAAATAAAAAATCCCCGCATCACTGCGGGGATCCTGTTCATAATTTTTTCTTTCTCAATACTCGTCCTCGTTAAAGAAGAAGTCTTCCTGCGTAGGATAGTCAGGCCATATATCTTCTATGCCTTCGTATATCTCGCCTTCGTCATCCAGTTCCTGCAGGTTCTCTACCACTTCAAGCGGTGCGCCCGAGCGGATAGAGTAATCGATCAGTTCATCCTTGGTGGCGGGCCAGGGTGCGTCTTCTAAATAGGAGGCTAACTCTAAAGTCCAAA
>CAMPKG010000097.1 GCA_946887085.1 uncultured Sphingobacteriales bacterium | reverse complement strand
CCTTCTCCAGCCGCTGTGTTGCCTTCGATAGATTTTTTATTGCTTCGTTCTTATCGCATTCACCAAGTTTCGCACGTCTCACCGCATGCTCCAATGTTTGTATCGTTTCATCATACACTTTTGTTGGCACCGGGAATGGATGGCCATCCTTACCGCCGTGCGCAAAGGAGAATCTTGCCGGGTCTTTGAACCGCGATGGAGTGCCATGTATCACTTCGATTACCAGTACCAGTGATTGTAATGTACGGGGCCCTAATCCTTCAAGCAGGAGTAAGGACTCCATATCCAGCAATTCTTTTTCATGTGCAACTGCCAGCACACTGCCCAACCTTTTCAGATCGATATCTTCGGCGCGTACATCGTGGTGCGAAGGCATGACTAACTTATGTATTTCAGGAAGCAAGTAGACTGGGTCTTCTTTCGTCAACTGCAATACGCCGTCGCGCGTAGTGTTTGCATCTTTGTCAGTGACATTCAGTATCAAACCCTGGTTTGGTCCGTATATAAAGCTGTGTGGCTCCTCAACAAATGATTTTATTGTCGGCGAGTGCCAGTGATATCTACGCGCTGTACCCGTAGCATCGTTCATGCCTTGTTGTATCACTGCCCATTCACCTTCATCACTTAGTATGAAAGAGTGCAGGTAAAGCTGAAAACCGTCTTGTATAGCAGTGTTATCGACCTTCGCCGACAACTTACTACTGCGCACCAGGGCATCGCCATTGAGGCCTGTTGCTTCTGCTATTTTAATAAGCTCTTTGGGGGTTTCACGGGAGTGTTTTCCTTTACCCCCGCAGATGTAAATGCCCAACTCCTTAGAGCGCTGATTGACTGAACGCTTTAAAGCGCCCATTACCGAGGTGGTGATCCCCGACGAATGCCAGTCCATGCCCAGCACACATCCGAGGCTCTGGAACCAGAACGGATCGCTCAATCGTTGCAGCAATGCGCTCTTACTATAGTCAGCTATTACTGCTTCAACAATAGCTATGCCCAACGCGCTCATGCGTGTATACAGCCAGGCTGGCACTTGTCCGTAATGTAAAGGAAGATCGGCGTAGGCGCGGGACATAACCCTATAAAGTTACGAAGATGCCATCTGCCTGAAAAAGAAAAACACGCCGCGAAGGCGTGTTTAGAACTGATATAAAAGAATGTTGAATTAGATAACTTTTACGTTAACTGCGTTCAAACCTTTTTTACCGTTTTGTACTTCATAGCTTACTTTGTCGTTTTCGCGGATCTCGTCGATCAGACCAGAAACGTGAACAAAGATGTCAGCCGAACCATCAGCTGGCTTGATGAAACCAAACCCTTTGGTCTCATTGAAGAATTTTACTGTACCTTCTTGCATTGTAAAAAAATAAAAAATTAATAATGGCCGAAATTAATAGGAAATAATTAAAAATCCTCATTAATATTTTAGCTAAAATGTTAATTTATTGAACTCCCGTCATCCTGTTTTGCTCAGGATCCCAGACTTTCAGCTTAAAGCAAGCGGCAATTTCACGTGGTTTTAATGAGGTTGTTTTTGCCTTTTGAAGTTCCGGTATAGCCGCATATGTCTCCGGCAGGCGGTAGAACGGTATTCGCGAATTAAGGTGATGGATATGATGGTAGCCGATATTGGCCGTCATAAAACGCATAAAAGGGCTCATCACCATATAGCTCGAAGACTCTAAAGCTGCGACCTCATACTTCCAGTCTTCTTTTCCGCTGAATGTTGTCGACGGGAAATTGTGCTGTGCGTAGAACAAGTAGGCGCCTATTGCCGAGGATATGAAATGTGGCAGAAACACAGTGAATAATACTCCCTGCCAGCCCAGGTACCGTTGCACAAAATAGATGATCACACCATGCACGATCAAAGCTATGAGCGAATCCCAGTGCTTTTTGAGTGAACTCGTGAATGACATGATACACATGCCATAGATAAACATGGTGAAATACCCAAACAGGATAGTGAGCGGATGGCGCACAAAGAGATAGGTCCGCTGCTCGCCCTTACTCATAGAATTGAACTTGCTTTTAGTAGCTATGGGGTAAGAACCAATGCTGGCGCTGAACAGTTTTGAATTATGGTTGTGATGATAATCATGCGAGCGCTTCCAGATGCTGGTAGGCGCCAGTATGTAGATACCGAATATGCTCATAACGACATCGGCAAAAACCGACATGTAGAGTATTGAATGATGCTGATGATCGTGGTAAATAACAAACATACGTACCATCAGCAATCCCGTAAACACACTGCTTACCAGTTTCAGCAACGGGTGGGGCAGGAAGATAGTTCCTGCAAGAGCGGTCAGCAGCAGCAGCAGGGTAGTAAGCATGTACATCCAGCTTTTACCGCGGTCTTCCTTTGCAAAAGGCTTTGTCGCTAATATCAGTTCCCTTCCCGTCATGCAGTCACTTTTTCTTTTACAGCAGATACGGGCCTTTTGTGTTTCCACCTGCGATGCGACCACAACCATATTTCAGGTTGCTCAATAATATCCTGCTCCAGTTTTTTGGTATGCGCTTCAGAGATTTCACCATCAGTGGTTCCTTTCGGGTTGTCGAACAATACCTCAGCAAATATCTCGTAGTGGCCGCGTTTTACGCGTTTCACCTTCGCATAAACTACGGTGTAATTGATCTTACGGGCAATAAGCTCCGTTCCCTTGAATACCGGCGTATCCTGGTTGAGAAAATTTGTCCAGTAGGCGTTTTCAGGTCCTGGTGTCTGGTCGGCTATGAAGGCTGTAGCGTTCAGTTCCTCCCTGTTCTCCAACATCTCGCGGAAGGTATCTTTCATCGCAATAAGCTTCGTACCAAAGCGCGTGCGCATACGGTACATCAGCCAATCGAAATACTTGTTACGGATGGGATGGTAGATAACGTACAATTGGTGCTTGCATTGCATGCTGAAAGTATTGCCGGCCCATTCCCAGTTGCCAAAGTGGCCCATCACCAGCACCACGCTTTTATTCTGAGCGGCTAATGAATTAAAGACATCGAGGGCCTCCTGGCTGAAATAACAACGCTTCAGCATTGCTTTTCTGCCAATGGTCAGGGTCTTAAAAGTCTCGAGGAAAAGGTCGCAGAGGTATTTATAATAGTCTTTAGCAATTTTGCTGATCTCTGCCTCGCTTTTTTCCGGGAAAGAGTTGCGAAGGTTGGTCAATACAACATCTTTACGATAGCCCAAAACCCTGTACAGCACGAAATACATAAAATCGGAGATCGCATACAGCACACGGAATGGCAGAATGGATATCAGGTAAATAAACGGTAGTACCAGGTAGTAAACTAAGGCGTTCAAATAGCGAAATTTTAAGGTGCAAAGATAATTTATAGCAGGCACATAGCTGGTGCCCAGCCTGTTAAAAACCGTCTTACTAACATTTATTTCTTAATTTCAGCCGCCCATAGGGCATCTAAAGCAGCTTTTAACATTGACTTTCGACGATTTTCATTTTCATCCTGACCTGGAAGACGGGCTCGATACCATGGGGTTTCGCACTCCCACGCCTATACAGCAGCAGGCTATCCCCGTAATACTGGACGGCGCCGACGTGATTGCCTGTGCACAAACAGGCACTGGCAAAACCGCAGCATATGTGCTGCCGGTCCTTGACAGGATCATGGACCTGGAGCATGGGTATGTCAATACACTGATACTTGCCCCCACGCGCGAGCTGGCGCAGCAGATAGACCAGCAGGTAGAGGGTTTATCGTATTACGTTGGCGTTAGCTCCATACCTGTTTATGGCGGCGGTGATGGCTCTGTATGGGAACAACAGAAGCGCGCCATCAAACATGGTGTAGACATTATTATCGCAACGCCAGGCAGGCTCATTGCCCACCTGGCATCAGGAGCTCTGAAGCTGGATAAAATAAAACACCTGGTGCTGGATGAGGCCGACCGGATGCTGGACATGGGCTTTTATGAGGACATTATCCGGATAGTCAGCTATCTGCCAAAGGAAAGACAAACGCTATTGTTCTCTGCAACCATGCCGCCCAAGATCCGTACGCTGGCTAATACGATCCTGAAGGAGCCCGTAGAGGTAAACATCGCCATTTCAAAACCCGCTGAAGGGATCTTGCAGCAGGCGTACATGGTACACGACGAACACAAAGTGCAACTGCTGAAAAACATCCTGAAGAATGGCAGTTATTCCAGCATACTCATCTTTGCATCAACCAAATAGCATGTAAAGAAACTATACAACGAACTGAAACGCGGCATGAATATCAAATCCTTTCACTCAGACCTGGAGCAGGCAGAGCGGGAAGATATACTGCGCGAATTCAAAAGCAGGCAATTGCCTGTTATCGTTGGTACGGATGTTCTGTCGAGAGGCATAGATGTTGAGGGCATAGACCTTGTAATGAATTACGATGTGCCGCCAGACCCTGAGGATTATATACACCGCATAGGCCGTACGGCACGCGCTGCTAGTACAGGAACAGCGATAACATTTATCAACAACAAAGACCAGCGCCGGTTTGCGCAGATAGAGCAGCTGATGGGGATGGAAGTAAGCAAAGTTCCTAACCCTGAAGGCATTCCGCCAGGACCTGAATACAATCCAGGTACTAAGGGAAAAAGAGATTTCAAAAAACGAAACTGGAAAGGCAAGAAAAAATAAAAAGGCTGCGGGAACGCAGCCTTGCTCTTTGTCACATAACCGGCCGCAAGCCTTAGCTTTTAACCACCTTTCCTTCTTTCAGGCTTTTGATCATTTCCTCGATGACCGCCTTATTTTGTGGATCGGGAGCCTGCGGCAGCGCCTTTGTAGCATATTTCAGCGCCTGTTTTTTATTGCCCAATGCCTCGTACCCGCGCGCCATACCAACATTAGTCGTATACACATCCGGGAATTTTTCGTAGTTCAGCTTAAAGTATTCAAATGCTTTATCGCTCTTCTTTTCATTGAGCAGCCTACGCGCATAAGCATGTAGCTGGTTGGCATTGTTTGCTGCTTTTATTGCGTCCTTCATGGCAACGTCTGCGTCTGCAGGTTTGTTCATTTTTTCAAGTATCTCTGCTTTTTGAGAGAACACATAAAACGTCGGCATCGATCTTGAAGCGCTGTTGATATAAGACAATGCCTGGTCGAGGTTGATGTTATGCTCTTTAAAATATACTGCGGCTTCCAGCATATTGCTTGCGTAAAAACCCTTCTGTCCGCGCATTTCTTTTGCAATGGTCTCCAACTGAAGTTTCTGCAGCTGTGTAGAAACCGTAAAGGGTATTTTCAGTTTCTCCCATTGTAGCGATACAACGGCACTGCTGTCTGTTTGTCCGTCAAAACCATAAGTCAGGCGTTCAACACTTTCGGTGAGTGCAACTGGTTTTACTTTTACGCGAAGGGCGTCCTCCTTATCATCGTAGAAATAGGCACCCCATGCCAGGGTATGCCTGTTGAAAATTACGGTAGTTTCCATCGGGTCATACGCCATGAACACAGCGTATTTTCCAGCCGGGAGTGTTTTGCCTTCCACTATTACGTCGGTAGAAAATTCGATTGTGGTGTTTTCATTTGCACCTGCACGCCAGGGTATCACCTGTTTATTACCTAATGCATAGCTCTCCTCAAAGCCTTTAGGAACCAACTCTCCCCAGACATGCCCTTCACGGCCTTTTACGGCGGGGCGGCCATAGTCAATTGTTACATCGGTAATACCAATTTGCTCGGCGACTTTTCCCCGTACGCTGCCACCATCGGCAGGGAAACGGAGTTGTGCGTTGGCAGTTACCGTAAACGCAAGGGCTGCAACAGTTAATGTGTATTTCATAAAAGCGGTTTTATGATGAACCAAATTTGAGTGAATTGAGAATGATTTCTCTCACTAAGTTGGGGGGATTTCTGCTTGGAAATACTTAAAAATGCTTAATCGGGGCTGGACTCAGTCGAAGATATAGTCCATACTGTCGAAGATGAACTCGGGCCCGGTAATGCTTTGCCGCACATGGTACTGCATGCCCTTTATTTCTGCGCCGTTGTAGCCACCGCCTTTGGCTTCTTTGAATCGTTTCCAGCCTTCACCATTAGAGATGTCAAGAAACATCATGGCACATAAGCTGTCTGCCTGGGTATATACGCTGACATACTCTCTGCCGCCAACTATGTGGTAGTAGCCGATCCAGTAGCGGATGTCTTCAGGTTTGCGGGTGCGCAGTTGTTTAGCCAGTTCTGCTTTGTACTCATTGGTACGCAACGAGTATTCATCAAACACGGGATTAGTGTTTTTGCATTCAGGCATGTCGCAGCCGGACAAAGCAAGTAAGATCATTAATATGGTTATTAGCCTCGTCATAGTTGGCTGATGGTCAATGATAGCTATTTTTTCAATAACGGCGGTTTTCTTCGCAAATTGCATGATGAACAAAAAGATCGAGATCACCGATACGAAAATACTTTCATCCAGCTACTATACGCTGAAAAAAGTGACCTACAATTACCTGGACAGCAAAGGAAGAGTCCTCTCACATTCCCGCGAAGTGTACGATCGCGGAAATGGTGCAGGTGTGCTGTTATACAACAAGGAAAAAGGCAGGGTGCTCCTCGTAAAACAATTTCGTATGCCAACTTATCTGAATGGCAATGAAGATGGAATGCTGATAGAGGTATGTGCGGGCCTGCTGGACGAGGCAGATCCGGATGCATGCATCATCCGCGAGATAAAAGAAGAAACCGGGTATGAAGTGGGCGAGGTACAACGTGTATACGAGTCGTATATGTCTCCGGGTGTAGTGACCGAACTGCTTTACTTATACGTGGCTGCGTATGATGAGCGGATGAAAAAGGGAGAGGGGGGTGGTGTGGCCGACGAACAGGAAGATATTGAATTGCTGGAGCTATCCATGGATGAGGCAATGCAAATGGTGCGCACTGGCGGAATACGTGATGCAAAAACCATCATGCTGTTACAATACGCATACATAAACAAATTACTGTGAACCTGCTGAGTTCTGCCTGATATTACTTTACGCATTTGAAATTTTGGAGATAAGTACCTATTTTGGAATTAAATTATCTCCCATGCGAAGGAAAATCCTGTTTTTATCAATACCTGTTTTTGCACTGATGTTTACCGGTTGCAACTCAGGCAGCACTGATCCTGTAAAACCTAATAACCTCAGGTTACAATTCTCCGGACTTGAAAACCCAGGCAGCCACAAACAGTACGAAGGATGGATGGTCGTTGACGGCCAGCCTGTAAGCACAGGTAAATTCACTATCGACAACGATGGTAAAATGAGTAAGGAGTATTTCAGCGTCGACTACTCTTATCTATCCAGGGCAACCAGCTTCCTGGTATCAGTGGAACCAAACCCCGATATCAGTTCCGAAAGATCGGCGCACACGGTACTCGCGGGTGATTTCAACAAAAATAAAGCTGCCTTAACAACAGGGCATTCCCGTGTATTGGGCACCGATCTTTCAATAGCCAGCGGTGGTTTTGTTATGGCAACACCCACCAATGGGCCGGCCAGTTTCGAGACCAGCGGGGTATGGTTTCTT
This sequence comes from uncultured Sphingobacteriales bacterium, assembly GCA_946887085.1. The sequence continues at coordinate 2,803 of CAMPKG010000097.1, read as the reverse complement.
AATCCTGAAACCGGCATGGCTTCTCTTGAGCTTCCTGCATTGTCTGCAGCATGGCAATACGAGGGATGGGCGATCATAAATGGGATACCGGTATCAACCGGGAAATTCAAAGCGGCCACCGGCCCCGATGCTTCATCCAGTCATAACGGCACTTTACCTGCACCCGGTTTTCCCGGCGAGGATTTCCTGGAAAATGCTCCTGCAGGCCTGACATTCCCCGCAAATCTCCAGGGACATAGAATAGTTATTTCGGTTGAACCGAATCCGGATAATAGCGCAGCACCGTTTTATATAAAACCGCTTGCGCTGGATGTGCCCACAGCTGCAACCCCCGGTACTTATTATAAGTTGCAGAATAACAGCTTACCGGCGGGGTCTGCAACAAAAGAAAAATAAGACGCGCTCTAAAAATGATCAAAGCCCGGCATCTTGCCGGGCTTCTCGTTTTATAGTTGCTTTGATCTTTCCTTTAGTTTCTGCTCATCCTTTATCCTGCGCCTTTCCATGGCGGTGCAAGCGGCGGCGCCGGCAAATACTACCATGATATGCAGGTCAGCCATTTCCATAATGAAGGTTCCGAGCATTGCGCCAGCCAGGGCAGCTATCAATAGCCTGAAGGTGCTTCGATTGAGAATTTGTTTTAGATGTTGCATGGGATAGATTTGTAATAAAATTACGAAAATGTACCAATAGCATGCTAATGACTGAAATCGTAATGATCCTCTACACGTTTGCCTGAGAAATATTCCCGCCCTTTATTGTCGATGTATCCTTTGAACGCCTTGATGTAGGCAAACCCGCCTTTAAACTCCGGCAGGATGACATAAGGAAAAGGATAGGCCCCGCCAACCGCTGCCTCGTATTTGCAGGGTATCACCAGCTTGCCGGTTTTATCAATGAACCCCAGCCCGCGTGACCTGCCAATGACCGGCGCCAGGCCCTCTGAGAAATTACCAGCCATGATACGGCATTTTGACAAAACGTTTATTTTATGTATATTTGTAGTGGAAAATTGCCGTAGCCGCAGTCCGGGTAGCTATCGGGAAAGCTGACTACATTGAATGTGCTATTTTAATCACGGTTAATCAGCAAAATCAGCCTAATCCGAGGTTCAGGCAACGAAGCAAACATTATCAAAACGAAATGTTTTTACTATGAACCTAAACTATTGGTTAGCAATTGATCTGGGCCTGAAATGACGCGACAATGCAGTTTGTTGCATTTTTAAAAACCCTGAAACGACAACAAACATTATCATTTTAAAGCTACCCCCAAATTCATCCGAATTGACCTAATCAACCCAATTAACCTAATTACCTAACCCTCATGTTTCCGCACCTTCAATATCACCATTTTAGATGTGGGCGTATTGCTTTTATCGGCAGTGCTGTTGATAGGCACCAGGACGTTGGCCTCGGGGAAGTAGGTGGCTGTGCATCGCTCCGGTATGCTGAAAGGAATGACGATAAACTTGTGCGCTACCCGTTCGGTGCCTTCGTGATAGTTGAAGAGGTCAACAATGTCACCCTGTTTCAAGCCACGTTTGTTCATGTCTCTTTCATTCATGAAGATCACCCGGCGCTCGTTGTAAACCCCCCGGTAGCGGTCGTCGAGGCCATAAATGGTGGTGTTGAACTGGTCGTGGCTGCGGATGGTCATCATCATCAGCTCATCATCGGCCAGCTTATGGAAAGTAACATCGGCAATGCTCAACGCAGCTTTACCATCAAACGTACTAAACCTTCCTTCTCGGTTGGCATTGGGCAGGTAAAAGCCGCCCGGGATGCGCACACGTTTGTTATAATCGGTAAAGCCGGGTATAACCAGTTCTATATCGTTCCGGATATGGTCATAATGCTCTTCGTACAGGTCCCAGTTCACCTTACTGTTGCTCCCAAGGGTTGCTTTGGCAAGACGGCAAACGATCGCGGGTTCGCTCAGCAATTGATCCGATATCGGCTTCAGCCCACCTTTGGACATCTGTACCACACCCATCGAGTTCTCGCAGCTGATAAATTGCTCCTGGCCATTCATCACATCCTTATCGCTGCGGCCAAGGCAGGGGAGTATAATGGCTTCTTCACCATGTATCAGGTGACTGCGGTTAAGTTTCGTGGACACATGCACAGTAAGCCGGCAACGACGCAGAGCCTCCGCTGTATATTCGGTATCCGGTGTGGCGCTCAGGAAATTGCCACCCATGGCGAAAAAGACTTTTGCCTTACGCTGATACATAGCATGTATGCACTCCACCGTATCGTAACCATGATGGTAGGGAGGTTTGAAGCCATAAACGAACCGCAGCTTGTCGATAAAGGCTTTCGAGGGTTTTTCGTAGATGCCCATAGTGCGGTCGCCCTGCACATTGCTGTGCCCGCGCACGGGACAGGTACCGGCACCGGGCTTGCCAATGCTGCCTTTCAGCAGCAACAGGTTCACCACTTCTTTAATAGTGTCAACAGCATTCTTGTGCTGCGTCAAACCCATCGCCCAACAGGCAATGATCTTTTTGCGATGCTTCAGCGCATCGGCAGTTTGTTTTATCTGCTCTATACTGATACCACAGGCTTCAGAGAGTTGTTCGATATTGTATTTACCGATATTAATGACAAGCTCGGGATAACCTGTGGTGTGCGCTGCAATAAATTCAGGATCGAATACTGTGCCCGGTGCTTTCGCTTCCTCGTCCATCAGCAGGGAGATAATGGCTTTAAGCAAGGCCATGTCCCCATTCAGTTTCACCTGCAGGAAGATGTCGGTCAGCTTTGCTTTGATGCCCAAGGCACCCTTCAAGGTTTGCGGG
>CAMPKG010000096.1 GCA_946887085.1 uncultured Sphingobacteriales bacterium | reverse complement strand
CAGAGAACGAAGTACTGCCGGGCTCACAACTCGTGCGGTTTTGCGGCTGGGCCGATATTGACGGTGAAGGGCAGGGCGCTACCAGGTTTACATAGTAATCTTCGGTTTCGCCCCAGGTGCCGATGCCGTTTGTACATGCGTCGCTGCCGTACCATGTGTACATATAGTACCCAAGTCGGACCCTCATTCTTCTGCCGTTTCCTGCCGAGGCACTCGACGGAATGGCTAGCGTTCCGCTTGTGCCGCTTGTGCTCGGCGAAGATGTAGAGAATATCATTTCACTATTGTCGTAGTTGTTGTTGCCGTTGAGATCTATCCAGATCGCAATGCCCTGGGGATCGCCGTTGCCAAAACCAACGGTAAAGTTGTAAGACTGACCCAGCGTCAAATTCCAAACCGGGCTTGAGAATGAATTGTAACCGTTGGTGCCGCAACCGCTGTTTCCTGTTGCTGAAATACTGTTCAACGAAAACGAACTGATCATGTCGCCGTAGGATGCACAGTTGTTAGTAGGCGTGCTACTAGTTGAACATTGGGCTGACGCTTGCAAAGACGTTGCGCATGCTAATAGCGCAAAGCTATAGAGTCGAAGTTTTTTCATACCGGACCATTAAATAATTAGATAATAGTTATACTAATTTATGAAACTTCCGGTTAGAAAAGAAATATTCGTTTAGTTTTCTTTAACAGCTAGCAAATGATTGAAAATCAACATATGAAGGTGGTTAGCGTCAAGAGGGCTTGTTTTGTAGTTGACGATGGGCCAGGCCGCATCGCCCCAGGTGCGGAAAACAGCGTTCCACAGTAGTTGGCCTTGTTTAGTGACAATAAAATCGCGGTTGGTACCACCCATCGAAACCAGGTATACGTCGTCGGAGAGTTCGTAAATGCTTCCCCCCGTTGGTGCGGATGAACGTGCAAAACTGTCGATATCGCAATCAAATTTCCAGTCTTTGATTAAACTGCCCCTGTCAGTTTCATTAAATCCTGCAATCGAAGCCACCGGGTTTCGGGAAGCCCGGCTTCCTTTTATAAACCTGGCGTTGTTGTTGAACAACAACAGCTGGCCACTGCTTCCAATACGACAGCAATGCTGTCCGTAGAACATACCGTCTCCCGCTCTCGATTCTCCATTTAAAGACTGGCCGTATTCGGCAACTACCCTGGCTTGCGGATACTTAAGTTTGATTATGCGGCTGATGTCCCTGAAGCTGATGTAAATAGTGGAATCTTTGTCATTGACGTAAAACGCATTCATGTGGGTAACGCCATTTACCCGGTCGCCGAAAAGTTCAGGTATTGAAAAAATGGATGATGATTTCCAACTCCATACGATCTTCCCCGACGGATCATATTCTATCAATGTGCCGTGTTTCGTTGTAACGGGTGCGACGCTATCGCTGTTTGCCCTAATCCCGCCATTTACCGGGGGGGGCTTCCTGTTTGAGCTAAGTCCTGTAAATACATTTTCCATTCCCGCAACCATATAATTGCCGTTAGGTAGTCTTGTGAATTCATGATGATAATATTCGGACGTGTCACCACTTACTCTTCCGTCGTCAGGCGCATTCCATAGAATATTGCCATCATAGTCAATTTCGCAAGCTGCGGTTGGCGTTAAAAATGTAATAGTTCCCCGTGGTGTTGTCTTTAAGTCTCGTATATTAGTTGCTGTATCTACTATTCCAGGTATTTCAGGCAAATACCATAATATATTTCCGCTCAGGTCATACAAGTTGCGCGTCGCATCGCGGAAGATCAGCAAGCGTGCGAGTGAACTGTCTGCCGGCGTTATGATCTTCATAGGATACCTGCGTGTATCCGAGTTAGTATGGGTGCCGGTTATAAAATGGTAGAATGGCGTAGTTGAAGCTAACTTTCCTTTTTTTGAGTATTCACTTATTCTCCAGGTATAAGATCTGCCAAATTCCGGTACTGTTGCGATGATCCTATTATCATTCGCGCTGGCTGTATAGATAATATTTTTTTGAAAATTGTATTGGTTGTTGACATAGCCGGATGCAATCTCCAGCTTATACAACGCTGTTTTTGCCTGCACCGGTACAGAGAAGCCAATTAATCGGTAATTTAGCGTATCACCTTCAGCAGGAAGGATTTGCGCAAAAGAAGAGATCGTCAACAACGTGGAGACCAAAACTGATATAAGCCTGTACATGCAATTGATAGTTAATAAACAGAAGCCTAATCTAGTGATTTTATTGTTGCTTGGCATCACATGTGCGATTGTCGCATGCAACCAGCCAGCTGATAAAAAAACAAAAAAGCAGGCATCCGCTGATTCCCTTTTCACTCCTTCCGATACATCTACTATCCCGCACAATGAATACGGCGATATGATTCGCTATGGCAGGGAACTCATCGTGAACACGGCATACTATATTGGGCCGGAGGGAACTGTGAGCCAGAACCTTCGCAATAAAATGAACTGCGGCAACTGCCACCTTGATGGCGGGACACGTCCATACGGGCTGAACTATTTCAGCACCCATGCGCGCTATCCGCAGTTCCGCGGCAGGGAAAACAGGATTCTGACACTTGCTGAACGTGTGAACAACTGTATTGAACGCCCGCACCACGGAAAGGCGATTCCACTTGACAGCAGGGAGATGGTTGCCATGGTCACTTATATGAAATGGCTGAGCGAGGGCGTACCAACCGGCGAAAACGTTCCCGGCGATGGGGCCATGGAATTGAAATACCCAGACCGGCCTGCCAGTGTTGAGAACGGACGCGTCGTTTACAACAAACATTGCAGCCGTTGCCATGGGGCAGAGGGCCAGGGGCAGTTCAAACCAGATTCATCGGGGTATATATATCCGCCGCTTTGGGGGCCGGATTCTTATGATAAGGGTTCAAGCATGCACCGCGTGCTGAAGGCAGCAAGATTTATTAAAGCTAATATGCCGAATAATATCGCTTTCTGGAACAGGCCCGTGCTTACCGATGCAGAAGCTATTGATGTAGCTGCTTTTATAAACGATGACCGCATCCATTCACGCCCCGAATCGCAGTTCACGCCGGGCTATCCCAACGTCACAAAAAAACCGATAGACTACCACAAGCCACCATTTGCCGATAGCTTTTCGGCTGAACAGCATAAGTTTGGCCCGTATCAGCCTATTGTCGATTATCACAAGGCCAACAATCTCCCGGTGATTTTTTAGGCGGCTGTGGCTATCTTTGAGAGAATCATAAATTTAATATGATAAAAATACTTGTAGCTGAGGACGACTCACTGATACAAAAAACAGTGGAACTGAAGCTAAAAAAAGAGGGATTTGAGGTGATCTGTTGCAATGACGGGAAAGATGCATTGGAAAAACTCGAAGCGACCATGCCCGATCTTGTGCTGACCGACATGATGATGCCATATGCCAGCGGCCTTGAGATAGTAAGCAAAGTCAAATCAATGACGGAAAAGAAAATACCCGTGATCGTGTTTTCGACCATGGGCCAGGAAAGCATTGTAGAGGAGGCTTTTGAATTGGGCGCCGACGACTATATCACCAAACCGTTCAGCCTTACAGAGCTCACCATCCGGATCAAGCGGCAATTGAAAAAGTAGATCAGCCCGTATTATTGTGTTTACTACAACAAGAGATTCATTCCTCGATTTTATTACTGCAGAGCGACTATACATGGTGTCTGCCGTGTTCGGTGCGCTCACTGTTATTATCGTAGCGCTTATTTATCTATATCTGTACCAGAAAAAGAAAGGGCATTTTACCAAACAAAGGATAGTACAGGAGGTAGATGAATGGATAAGCGAGGCTTTGCTGGAAGAAGACATTGCCGCAGAAGTAACTATCTCACCCTTCCTGCTCAAAGAACTGGAAAAGCGTGATACCCGGCAGTTTGTGATCGACCGGCTGATCTCTGTTAGGAAAAACCTTACCGGCCAGGCTGCAGGCAATATCTCGCGCCTTTACGAGAAACTGGAGCTACGCAAGGATACACTCGAAAAATTCGGCAACAAAGCCTGGTACCGGCGCGGAAAAGGCATATACGAATTGTATATGATGGACCAGCGCGATATGCAGGAAGAGATATCCAGGTATACCAACAGCAACAACGATATCATCCGTACAGAGGCGCAAACGGCGGTCATCAGTTTCCAGGGGTTTGCAGGGCTGACGTTCCTGGATACATTAACATACCCGCTTACAGACTGGCAACAACTGAAGATCGTGGAACAGTTGAAGGCAATAGACCCCGAAGATATTGTTTCGATCCCGGTTTGGATGAGGTCTGAAAATAAATACGTGGTGATGTTTGCACTGAGGCTGGCGGAGATATTTTACCAGCTGCATGCACACGACGATATCATGCATTGTCTCGATCATGAAGATGAGGCCGTACGCCGGCAAGCCGTAGTGACTTTCGCGAGGCTGGCCAACGAATCTACCTCGAAGATACTTGTTGACCATTTCCCTTCGGAGACATTTGCTAACAAGCGCGTCATATTGCAGCAATTGTTCCGTATAGCTGATGATAATGAAACAGAATTTTTGATGCAGCAGCTCGATAATAGTGACGACCTGCTGAAACTGGAAGCTGCACGGGCTATTGCACGAAACTGCACGGGAGGATATGATATTCTCCTGGCGAAAGCTGAAACGCAGCCCGAACCCTACCTGCATATTTATAACCATGTTAAACAGGAGTTGAAACGATGATCTACCAAATAGCAACAGACCTGCTTACCTATGTCATCTTCTTTTACTCAGCGGCATTGCTGTTGTCCTATATATTCATTGGGTTATACTCCATTGGCGAGACAAAAAAATATATACGCAGCAATGAGTTTACAGACTATCGGCTGCTGGTGTCTTCACCACACGACCCATCGGTCAGCATTCTTGCGCCGGCATATAACGAGGGCGCAACCATTATTGAGAACGTCCGCTCGCTCTTGTCCATATACTATAATCACCTTGAGGTAGTCATCATTAACGACGGCAGTAAAGATGACAGTATTCAGAAGCTGATTGATGCATACCAGCTGGAGAAGATCGATTTTTTTGTTCGGTACCAGATAAAAACAAAAGAGGTTCGCGGTGTTTATAAAAGTAAAAACCCCGTTTACAAAAAACTTGTGGTTGTAGATAAGGTGAACGGCGGCAAAGCCGATGCGCTGAACGTAGGCATCAACATTTCCAGTCATGATATCATCGTGTGCATCGACGTGGATTGTATCCTTGAGCAGGATTCGGTGATGAAAATGATCAAGCCGTTCCTCGAGGAGACTAAGGAAAAAGTGATAGCCACTGGTGGAGTGGTGCGCGTTGCCAACTCTTGTGTGATACAGGATGGTCGCCTGCTGAAAGTGAACTTGCCGAAGAATTATTATGCTCGCATGCAGTCGCTGGAGTATATACGCGCATTCCTGCTGGGGCGTATGGCATGGGCGCGTATGAACGGACTGCTGCTGATCTCAGGCGCGTTTGGTGCATTTGCAAAAGATATCGCGGTGAAATGTGGTGGGTATGATCACAACACGGTAGGAGAGGATATGGAGCTGGTGGTGCGCATGCGCCGTTATATGGAGGAGGCGAAGATACCTTACCGGGTCGCCTATATTCCGGACCCGCTCTGCTGGACCGAAGCTCCCGAGTCGAAAAAGATACTTGGCCGTCAGCGCAACCGCTGGATGCGCGGTACGATCGAGACCCTGAAGCTCCACAAGAAAATGTTCTTCAACCCAAAGTACGGGCTGCTGGGAATGCTGAGCTATCCTTACTGGTTCTTCTTCGAGATGGTGGCTCCCCTGATCGAGTTTTTTGGGATGTTTGCCTTTTTGATCATGGTGTACCTGCAGATCATTGACTGGCAGCTGTTCGTGGCCTTCATGGTGTTTATCATCAGCTTTGGTTACATGTATTCAGCATTTTCCGCACTGATAGAGGTAGTAACCTATAACCAATACCGTCGCCGTACCGATATGATGAAGCTGTTGCTAACCGCGCTCACTGAACCTTTTTATTTCCATCCCTTCGGCGTATGGGCAGCTATTAAAGGATATGTTGACCTTATTAGGAAAAAGAAAAGCTGGGGCGAAATGACACGCACCGGATTTGGCACACCGACTGCGGCAGCAAAGAAATAAACTAGAACCGACGGATATAACCGAGACCGAACTGGAACTGGTTGCCTGTTTTGAGTGTCCCCTGGATAAATTCCTGGTTTGCAATGGAGGCATTCGCTGTAAAAATATTAAGTCGCTTGACCGATTTTCGGAAGATCGCTTCAGCTTTATACGTTTTCAAATTCGCAACAGTTAGCTGAGGGGCAACGGCGCGGTCATCAGGAGATATACCGTATCCGAGCAGCAGGTTTATATAATCATCTATGGCTCCGAAATAATAACGTGCAGTGACGTTATAGGAATGTGATGATTTGTTTGCAGCAGGTGTCAAAAATGTCCTTGCGCCCAAAAGAAAGTTTCCGATATACTTACCAAGATAAGCAGTGTAAAAATCGGTCCCGCTTGAAAAGTATAGATAACGTACTCCCGCTTCTGCTTCGAAGCCGGAAGGCAGGTTGGCGAATAGAGACAGCCCTGTCCTCCATTTCGGAAATACATCAGAGGTATCAAGGTTATGTGCATAGCCTGCATTGACATAGGCATAAAAGGTTTTCGAGATGCGGGGATATGCGTCGACCTCAAATTGTAAACCGTTGTTGGCAAAACGGTTCGCGTAATTGATTCGGCCTGTTACAGAACCTACCGACGTCTGCCTGGTATAATCGATCGCAAGAAGTTGCCAGGGGTCGTTGAACTGCTTGTCAAAGTATACATAGTCGTATTTCAACCCGATGCGATTTCCCGATATATAATCCTGTATTCTACGCCTTACTCCGAGAGCATCAGCATCTCGCCTGTCTATTCTCAATGCAGAGTCAGCGTAATACGCCGCTGCCCTATAATCACGCAGTTCCTCGAGCACGCGGGCCTTCCTGCTCAACAAGGCAACAGACGACGGGTGATATTTTAATCCGCGGTCAAGTACCAGCAAAGAAGCTGAGTCTCTGTCACTCCAGAATTCCATATCGGAATAAGCGGAATAGGTATTCACGTATTCCGGTTTCCGGGAGATGGCTTTTTCAAAAAAATACCTGGCGCTGTCGGTATCTTTTTTCCAGGTATAGAGGCTGCCCATGAACACAACGAGGTCGATATAGTTGGGCGAAAGTTGTAATCCCCGTTGGGCATACATTATTGCTTTGTCGTAATTCTTTTCCCCGAAAGCGGCCGTACGCGCAAGTGAATAGAGACTGTCGGGGTCTTTTATTACTTCTATATCCTGTGAAAATGCCGGTCGGTTGGAAAATAGAATAATACTGAGAACTGCGGTGCTTATTTTTACCCCGTTAAAAAAACGCATATAAAAAATCCTGCTTAAATGATTTGAGATCCCATTTAGTACTTCCAAAGATAATGAACCGCTGTATTGATTTTTGATCTAATAAGAATTATGCCTTTAGCTATATGATATGTTTGTTATGGATTTTTTGTTGAATGCTTAAGCATAACTATTTGAGATTGATAAATAAGTTCATAATTTTAGGGGTAATAAGGGATCATCATATTACAGAGGAGAGATAAACTTTTGGAAGAATAAGAGCTGACGGGGTTTTTATTTTTTAGCAGGTATCTCTTGTTAAAAAATTTAAGAGTATGAGGGGACTAAAATATACTCTGTTTCTATTTTATTGCCTGCTTATTGCCAATTCATCAAGGAGCCAGACCATTCCATGTCCGCCGAATGTGGACTTTGAACATGGTAATCTTGGCCATTGGTTGTTTTATACCGGCACGTGCTGCGCAATAACTGCAAATACACAAACAGCTCCGCTTACTAATCGCCATACGCTTACAAGTGGTACTGCTACCGATCCTTATGGAAATTTCCCGATCGTTGCGCCAAACGGGCAATACTCTTTACGTTTGGGTAATGATTCAATGGGAAGGCAGGCAGAGCGTGCAAGATATTATGCGAAGATTCCCGCCGGCCTTAATAACTACAGCATTATCTTTCGCTATGCAGTCGTGTTCCAGGATCCGGGACATAACGCTGCGGATCAGCCACGCTTTGAAGTAAAGGCCTACGATTCGGCGACAAACGCGATCATACCGTGCAGCCAGTTCTCCTTCGTTGCATCTTCCAATCTTCCAGGGTTTCAGCGGTATGGCAGCACAAACGTTTGGTATAAATCATGGACAACTGCAAGTATCAATTTGTCGAATTACGGGGGAAAAACCGTAGCACTGGATTTTGCCAGCGGCGACTGCGATCTCGGTGCGCATTTCGGCTATGGTTATGTAGACCTTGAGTGCGGCCTGTTCAAAATAAATTCTGTTGCCTGCTCCTCATCGCCAACAACAAGTTTGAGTGCACCGCCGGGGTTTGCCACCTATCAATGGTATGATTCTACCCTCACCACCTCGAAGGGTACGGGGCAGTCCATAACAATACCTACACCGTCAACGACCACAAAGTATGGAGTGATTCTTACGCCATATACAGGTTTTGGGTGTCCTGATACTTTGTTCACCACTGTTACCGTTTCCAACGTGGCGCTAAATGCGACAAAGGATACAACCATTTGCCGTGGGGTAAGCCTGCCTCTTGCTTCGAATGCAACATCAGATACTTTGCCACTTACCTATAGCTGGACACCTGCTACAGGCCTCAGTTGTACCAACTGTGCCAACCCGATTGCAACACCTACGACGAATACAACCTATCATCTCCTGGTGACCAACCCACGCGGTTGTTTCCGGAGAGACACGGTCAACGTGTATGTAAGCGATCCCGTGGTGAGTCTTACCAAACAAGACATTGCGTGCTATGGCATCGCCACAGGAAGCATGACTGCATCCGTTACAGGTGGTAAAACTCCGTATAGTTATAGCTGGAATAGCTCACCAGTTCAAACCACAGCAGCAGCATCGAATTTAGCTGCAGGCATTTATACAGTTACAGTAACAGATAGTATAGGTTGCATCAGAACAAAAACGGATACTATCAAACAGCCACCATTGTTGAATGCCAACGCAACAAAAACCAATGTCAGTTGTTATAATGGTACTAATGGTACGGCTAATGTGTCTGTGACGGGTGGAACGGCGCCATATACTTATAGCTGGAACACCTCGCCGGTTAAGACCACGGCCGCCGTTACCGGGCTTTCTGCGGGAACTTACACCGTTACCATTACAGACTTTAAGAACTGTATAGACACTGCTATTGTCGTCATCACACAGCCCACACAACTCACGGTGTCTGCAAACCGGACTAATGTGAGTTGTTATAATGGGAATAACGGCACCGCGACAGCCACTGCTGGCGGCGGCGTTTTGCCCCATTCTTTCAGCTGGAATACCACGCCGGTAAAAACTACTGCTATAGCAACGGGGCTAACCGCTGGTACATACATTATTACGCTAACCGATTCAAACGGTTGTACGGCGAAGGATACGGCGATTATAACCCAGCCGACGCAACTTGCTGTAGCCACTACCAAATCGAACGTTACTTGTTACAATACAAATACGGGAACAGCAACTGCAGTACCTGCCGGCGGTAGCACGCCATATATATACAGCTGGAATAGTTTGCCTATTCAAACTACAATTACGGCCAGCGGTTTGCCGGCAGGCACATACACAGTCACTGTTACAGATTCGAATAACTGTACAGCCAGCGCCAACGCCCTTATCACGCAGCCAACGCAGCTTACAGCGACCGCAACAAAAACTGATGCTTCATGTAACAACGGTAATAACGGAACTGCGACTGCAGTGCCGGCCGGCGGTACTAATCCATACAGCTATAGCTGGAACACCACTCCCGTTCAAACGGGCATTACAGCTACGGGTTTATCCAGCGGTTCCTATACGGTCACCATTACTGACGGCAACGGATGTTCCACAACAGCCACTGCGGTGGTAGGACAACCGGGCCAGTTGAGCGCAACTGGTAATAAAACCGATGTAAGCTGCTTCAACGGCACTAATGGCGTAGCCACCGTGTTGTCAACCGGTGGTGTATCGCCACATAGCTACAGCTGGAATACCAGCCCGGTTCAAACAACGGCCGTCGCTACCGGGTTGCCGGCGGGTACTTATACGGTTACAGTCACTGATGCCCAAAATTGCATTACTTCGGCGTCTGTGGTTATTAGCCAGCCTGCGGTGCTGACCACCACCATGTCGAAAACGGATGCTAGTTGTAACGGGGCGACAAACGGTAGTGCTACTGCTTCGCCAGCAGGCGGAACATCGCCGTATACTTATGTCTGGGGGACACTTCCCGTGCAAACAGCTTCGACCGCTACGGGAT
>CAMPKG010000095.1 GCA_946887085.1 uncultured Sphingobacteriales bacterium | reverse complement strand
AGTTAAAGTTTGTACCAGCAATTACAGTACGATAGCCAGCAGGCCTGCGATAACACCGAACAGCGCAACACCCTCAACGAAGGCAGCTGTAAGGATCATGTTTGCACGGATGTCGCCGGCAGCTTCCGGTTGGCGAGAGATAGCCTCTACCGCGCCTTTACCGATCTGGCCGATACCAACACCGGCACCAAGTGCAGCAACACCTGCACCGATAGCGCCACCAGCAGCAGCCAGACCTGTGTCAGCTACTTCAGTAGCCTGCAACAAAATTGTGTTTAACAAAGACATGTTATATGGATTTTGATGAAAAAAAACTACGCTATTATCTCTTCTTTAGATACGTTGTATTCCTGCCCTGTCTCAGGATTATGAGGATGGTAGTCCTCATGTGCATGATCATGCTCGTGCCCTTCCTCAATTGCCTGGCCGATGAATACCGCCGTCAGGTTAGTGAAGATGAACGCCTGGATAGCTGCTACCAGCAACTCGAGGAAGAACATGAATATAGAGAAGGCCAGTGATACCGGAACGAATATCCAACCGAATATTTCGCCCAGCGCACCGAAAATGAAGATCATTGATATTACACTCAGGATAACGATGTGTCCCGCCAGGATGTTGGCGAAAAGACGTATCATAAGAGCAACGGGTTTGATGAACAACGAGATGATCTCGATAGGTACCAGCAGGAACTTGATCGGCGTCGGTACTCCCGGGGGATTGAACAAGTGGCTCCAGAAATGTTTGTTGCCGCTGAACACCATTACCAGGAATGAAATGATCGCCAGGCAAGCTGTAACAGCGATGTTACCGGTAAAGTTGGCACCGCCCGGCAGCAGGCCAAGCAGGTTGTTGATCCAGATAAAGAAGAAAACGGTAAGCAGCAGCGGCATAAAGCGCAGGTACTTACGTCCCAGGTTCGGCTTACCAACCTCATCGCGGATGAAAGTAATAACCGGCTCCAGCGCGTTTTGGAAACCGCTTGGCGCTACCATAGAACCGTTCTTTTTGTATTTCTTAGCTACAGTCAGCATGATCCACAGCAGCAGTACTACCGAGATGATCATGGACAAAACATTCTTTGTTATAGAAAAGTCAATGATAGAAGCACCATCTTCAGAAACGATCTTTTCTTTCATACCGTGCGTCAGGCTGTAGCCTTCGTGGCTGGCATGGCCGTGCTCGAACTTAGAAGCAGAGAAAGCAGAAATACCGTTCTCGGGATGCCAGATAACAACCGGCAGCGAAAGACTCACCGGGTGGCCGTCTACATCGAACAGGTGCCAGTAATGCGAATCGCTGATGTGGCCGAAGATCACTTCAGAGGCATTGAAGCCTTTTTTCTCTTCAGCATGTGCGTCGCCATGAACGGTAGCTTCGTGCGGAGCAGTAGCTTCCAGGTGCTCTGTAGCATCGCCATGATTTTCATCATGCTGTGCTATAGCTTTATTCGATACGCTGAACAGCGCGAAAGTCAATATCAATAAGGAAAAGAGACGTCTGGAACTCATTAGGCAGCCCTGAAATTTCGCGCAAAGATACTGGTTTTTAGTCTACATAAAAGTTCAAACTATTTTTTTTTAAAAACCTCTTTTAAACGCTTTACATATTAGTTCGCAGCAGAATATCTATTGCAGTTTTAGCGTTGTATTTTCGCCCCAATTTCCGCTTATGGCTAGCTGGCAGGCACTGCGATCGCAACTCCTCAAACACCGCACTATATTAATAATATACGTGCTGATGACCATCGTGGCCAGCATCCACCTGTATTCGCTGGGCGCCAGCCACGAGTTTGGCGGCCGGATGTACACCGAGTATAATAACTATATCATCTTCAAAAACTCCTTCTTCCACCTGATCGGCGGCAAAGACCTTTATATCTGGCACCTTGACGAGCAATGGGACCTCTATAAATACAGCCCAACCTTCGCCTTGGCCATGGGCTCGCTGGCCTACCTGCCGGATGTAGTCGGCCTCATCATCTGGAACCTGGTAAATACACTGGTATTGTACGCAGCCATCCGCATGCTGCCGCTGGGCGATAAAAAAATAAGCCTGCTGCTCTGGTTCATAGCGCTGGAGCTGCTCACCACCCTGCAAAGCTCCCAGAGCAATGCGCTGCTCGGGGGCCTGCTCATCGGCGCTTTTGCGCTGCTGGAGCGGAGAAAAACAATGATGGCGACGCTTTTGCTGGTGGCGGCCACCTTTATTAAAGTATATGGCGCCATCGGCTTCGCGCTTTTTTTGTTTTACCCCGATAAGGTCAAATTCATCTTCTGGTCGGCGTTTTGGACGGTGCTTTTCTTCTTTATACCACTGGTAGTCCTAAGCCCGCAGGAACTGATTGCCCAATACCAGAGCTGGGCGCGGATGATGGGTGAAGACCAGTCTGTTTCTTTTGGTTTCTCTATCATGGGCTGGCTGCATAGCTGGTTTGGACTTGGCGGGGTTAAAAATATCGTCATCGGGCTGGGCATCCTGCTTTTTTTCATCCCGCTTATGCGCTACCGGCAATATGGCAACCTGCTCTACCGCATGCTGTTCCTCGCCTTCATGCTCATTTGGGTCATTATTTTCAACCACAAGGCCGAGTCTTCCACCTTCATCATTGCTGTTACGGGTATTGCCATTTGGTATTTTGCCCATGAACCGGCTACCTGGCGGAAGGTAATGCTATGGGTAGTATTCATTTTCACCTGCCTTTCGCCTACCGATCTTTTTCCGCCGGCTGTACGTAACGGTTTTTTTGTGCCTTATGTTATCAAAGTAGTACCCTGCATCATGGTATGGTGCATTGTTTTTGCCGAGCTGATGCGGGTAAAGAAAGAAGATGCATCCGCAGCGCCTGACAGATTATCTTTAAATTAAATCCGTCCCCGCCAGCGCCATATTTCGGGAAAATTATGTATCGAAAAACCCAAAAATATGCTGGCTTAAAACCATTTATATAGTATTTTTGCCCTCTCTAAAAAATCGTATCTAAAAGATATCTTATGCAGGAATTTGGTAAGAAAAACCCTGCGGCCAATCTGGCTGACCTGGGTCTGAATGTAGCAGCAGCACACTGGAATCTATCCCCCGAAGAACTCGTACAAAAAACGCTTGACCTCGGACAAGGCGAACTAAATGATACCGGAGCTCTCTGCGTAAGCACAGGCAAATTCACCGGCCGCTCACCTAAAGACAAATTCACTGTTAAGGATGAGATCACAGAAAAAAGTGTTGACTGGGGTGATGTGAATATTCCTATTTCTCCTGAAGTTTTCGACGCACTATATAACAAAGTATGTGCTTACCTTGGTGGTAAAGAAGTTTGGGTACGCGATGCTTATGCCTGCGCCGATCCTAAATACCGCCTGAACATCCGCGTGGTGAACGAAACACCATGGGCTAACCTGTTTTGCAACGACCTGTTCCTGCGCCCTACCGCACAGGAGATAGATTCTCAGAACCCTGACTGGCTGATACTGCAGGCGCCGAGCTTCCTGGCTGACCCTGCTGTTGATGGTACACGCCAGGGCAATTTCACTATCGTGAACTTTACCCGCAAGGTGATCCTGATAGGCGGTTCTGCTTATACAGGCGAAATGAAGAAAGGTATCTTCGGCGTGCTGAATTTTGTACTGCCGCACGACCATAAAGTACTGAGCATGCACTGCTCGGCCAACGAAGGCAAAGAGGGCGATGTAGCGCTGTTCTTTGGTCTTTCAGGTACAGGTAAAACTACCCTGAGTGCTGACCCTAACCGTGCACTGATAGGTGATGACGAGCACGGCTGGGCCGATGGTTCTGTCTTCAACTTCGAAGGCGGCTGCTATGCGAAAGTGATAGACCTGAGCGCTGAAAAAGAGCCGCAGATCTTTGCTGCTATCAAACCAAACGCTATCCTCGAGAATATCAAGTTCGTTGACGGTACTAAAACTGTAGATTATGCTGACGGCAGCATCACGGAGAATACCCGCGCTGCTTACCCAATCCATCATATCCCTAACGCCAAAGAACCTTCTTATGGCGGCGATCCTAAAAACATCTTCTTCCTTACCTGCGATGCATTCGGTATCCTGCCTCCTATCAGCAAGCTGACAAAAGGCCAGGCTATGTACCATTTCATCAGCGGTTATACAGCTAAGGTTGCAGGTACAGAAGTAGGTGTTACCGAGCCGCAGACTACTTTCTCTGCATGCTTCGGCCGCGTGTTCCTGCCGCTGCACCCAACCAAGTATGCTGAGCTGCTGGGTAAGAAACTGGAAGAGCATCCCGGCGTTAATGTATGGCTGATCAACACAGGCTGGAGCGGTGGTGCTTATGGCACCGGAAGCCGTATGAGCCTGAAGCATACACGTGCTATGATCACAGCTGCTATGAACGGTGAGCTTGATAACGTACAGTACGAGGCACACCCTGTTTTTGGTGTACTGACCCCGCAGTCTTGCCCGAACGTGCCTGCTGAGATACTGAACCCACGCGATACCTGGACCGACAAGGAAGCTTACGATAAGAAAGCCAATGAGCTGGCCCAGCTGTTCGTGAAGAACTTCGACAAATACGCTGCACAAGCTAACGACGAGATACGCGCTGCCGCACCTAAGGTGATGGTGGGCGCTGAGTAATATTGATCTGATATTTTTTGGAAAGGCTGCCTCGGTGAGGCAGCCTTTTTTCGTTTGTCATTTGCAGTTAATGGGTGAGGAATAGCGCTGGCAAAAATCTTATATTTATACCATGAAGGTCGGGCTCATCACCTTTTTAATTGTTATCAGCACGTGTTGCGCTTCGCTAAAAATGCATGGGCAATGTTGTCCTTTTATTGACGAGGTAACAGTATTGCCGCAAAACCCGACTAATAAGGACACGTTATATATTGCCGTTAAAGTAACCACTCCAACTCCCAGTAAGAAAGTATTTATCACGCATAATCTATCTAATGACACATTACATATCAAGGCGTGTTATGGAATAAAAAATTCCAGCGCTACTCTTAATTACTTTTCCGACACAGTTAAAGTAAACCCACTGACAGACGGAAAATATATTGTCCGTTTTCTTGCATCAAGAAATCCCGATACGACAGCCTGCCAAGATGTTATGCTTGATAGCAATAGCCGAATTGATTCAATAACTATTTCTGCGCCACAAAATATCATGCAGCTTTATTTGGACCAAAATATTGCTGTTTACCCCAACCCTGCAAAAGACCTGTTACAAATTGAAGGCACAAATCCCGTTAGCGTGCAATTGCAGAATATTCAAGGGCAGTTGGTGAAGAGTTTTTCCGGTGATCTGAAGCGGTTGGATGTTGCCGGTTTGCCGGCAGGGGTTTATTTATTGCGGGTTCAAGCGAAAGAAGGAGTATTTGTACACAAGCTTATAAAGGAATAAGGTTAACAGAAAAATCTTATATTTATACTACGAAACTATTACATGAAACATCTACCCTTTCTTTTCATTTTCCTGATCGCAAATTATTGCACCGCACAGACGTGGCAATGGGCTGTTGGTGGTGGGAGTTCGAATAATCTTGGTTTTGCCGACCAATGGGAACGAATTGAAGACATAGCCCTGGATGTACACGGAAATGTTTATACGTTGGGCTACGTAAGAACGAATGATATTAACATAGGGGGGATTCCTGTTCCTGGCTGGCAGTATGGTAATGTAATGGTAAACAGCTTCAGCTGCGATGGTTCTTTACGATGGTCTAAAGTTATCGGGCCTATCGGACCTCAAAGTGGCATTGCACTTAGAACGGATTCACTGGATGGTGTGTATTTCATCATAGAAACTAATGTTTCCGACTCGCTGCATGTCGACGATGACACTACATTGTGGGAACCGAGCCAAAAATCAGCCTGGCTCTTTAAGTATGATACCAGTGGTAACCTAAAATGGTTTGAAGGGCCTGAAACTGTTACATCAAGCGGCCAGGGAGAAGCGAAACAGACAAGCCTCGAAGTCGATGGAAATGGCAACGTTTATTGGTTATGCCATTTATATCCAGGCTTATATGGTGGTGTGGGCGGATATAACGTGATATCAGAAGGTGAATATATCTTGTTGTATGATAAGGATGGGGGTTTTCAAGGCGCTACCCAATTAGAAATGTTCATTACAAGCACTCCCCAACATCCGAAATTAACCATTGACCCTAATTCGGGTAATTTTATAATATCCGGAACGATGCCTGTCAAAGTTTACCTCGGCAATGATTCCACGATAAATAGCATGTTTCTTGCGGTGTTCGATAAGAATGGTAACTTTCTTTGGAAAAGGGAAAATAGCTTTCAGCAGACCTGGGCTTCTGGCTTGCGTGGACGGCCTGCCCTCGATATGGAAGGTAATATTTATCTCGCTGGCTACGCCAATACCGGCGATCAGTTTGCAGGGCATACCATCACAAACAGTGTAGTAAACAATGCCCCACTCATTATCAAGCTCGATAAGAATGGCAATAAGCTATGGGCAAAAAATGCCATTGTAAAAACCAAAGCCCAAGGCCAGGCCATTGCCCTGCGCAACAGTGGCGAGGTCGACCTCTTATCTTATGCCAGCTATCTTCAGTGGCCGCCATCGCAGGATTCAAGCAGTACATTCAATGCGGGTACTGTTATAACACGGTTCAATACACAGACGGGAAAATTTCTCGGTTTTGATACTACATCTACAACTTTGCCATTCCCCGGTGGAGGGGCGGCGGTTATCTCAGAACCGACGGCCGCTATTGCCAATGGTAGGAATGGAATATTCGTAGGCGGTAGTTTTTCTTATTCCTTTATTGCCGGGAATAACCCTCCCATAATCAGCACGGGCGGTTTCGACGATTTTTTTGTCGCTAGGTATGGTTATGATAGCTGCCAATGCGATGATATCCCAGAGCCTAAGTTTACATCCATCAATACATCAGGCAATACATTCAATTTCACTTATACCGGCTCTACGCCATATACAAGCATTGTATGGGACTTTGATGACGGCAATACTTCAGCGCAAACCAATCCTACTCATACTTTTGCTGAGGATGGCAAATACGCGGTCACTGTTACAGTGACCAACGGCTGCGGAAATAATACTTATGGCAGTAGCGAGGTTGCACTAGAAGTTGCAACGTTACAGAAAGATCAAATAAATGTCTATCCCAACCCGGCATGCAATGTTATCAATATTGTTGGCATTAAGCCTGACCACACAAAATTGTTCAACATGCAAGGTCAGTGGATCAAAACTTATACTGATGGTTCGACAACGATAGATATTTCCACCCTACCATCTGGCATTTATTATTTGCATTTCACTACTAAAGTTGGTGTTTGGGTGCATAAGCTTGTAAAAGACTAATCAAAAAATAACCGCTAAGCAAATATTTGCTCTTTTACATACTAAACTTTACGTTAAACCACGTCACGCAATATGAAAAAACTACTTCTTTTCATCTTCGTTGCAATTGCAGGCCAGGTAAAAGGTCAGGATGAACTTATCAATAACGCCTATTACTACAACGGTGAATTACTTAGCCTGCCGGTAAATTACAATGCTTTTCTTGTAGGCTCTTATATCAGTGTTGACCTTGGCTATGTATTTCAGCAGTATGGTTATGCTATAGATACCGTTGACTCTTGCACGCATAGTGATGAGAAAGATTCTAACATGCATTATCAGCTTGTTAAGATCAATAATAGTGCACTTAATCTGTCCGCATACAATACCTTGCGAGCTAACTTGAAAAACACAGATCATTTGATCGTAGAACCTGTTTTAGGTGATGAGGAAGATTTTCGGCCATTGACGCCATACTTTTATATCAAGCTCAAAGACGAAGGCGATACAACTATACTCGATAGTTTTGCCAATAGTGTCAATGTTCCAATTGTTCGCCATGTTGCAAGCATGCCTTTATGGTGTGTTCTAAAATCTGATTCAAGTTCGCTGGGGAATTCCCTGGAAATGGCAAATTATTTTTACCAGAGCGGTTTGTTTGAAGATATCGATCCCGGGTTCACATTTAAGTTTGCACCTGCAACTTGCGTAACGGACTACAATTTCACCAACGGCGACCAATGGAACCTTTACAACTATA
Organism: uncultured Sphingobacteriales bacterium; assembly: GCA_946887085.1. Next base: position 2,313 of record CAMPKG010000095.1, on the reverse strand, counting down.
CTAATCAAAATCTTGACATAAAGGCATGTCAGGCATGGGCTATTACCAAGGGAAGTTCGTCCGTTAAAGTAGCCTTCATCGATGAAGGGAATATATTGCCAATCTCAGAAATTCCGAATGTTTCCTCAATGTCACTTGATGCCACATCGCCGACCCAGGCTCCAGCGCCGTTTAAAACGGGACATGTGTTAGAGGTTGCATCAGTTGTTGGCGCGGCCCACAACAATGCGGCTATAGCCGGTGTAGCGCCAAATACCACTTTAGTTGTTGTTCACCACGATCTTGCTTTTAAACTTCCAAGTTTCAAGGATGCCGAAGAGTTGGCAGGTGGTATCACCTGGGCCTGGCAAACTGCCAATGTAGATATCATCAATAATTCCTGGTACGACCCCGGCGACCACATGACAGCTAATCTGAATCAAAAGACAAAAATGCTTGAGGATGCAATAGAAGCGGCCACCACTAAGGGAAGGCAAGGTAAAGGATGTATTGTAACCTTCGCAACAGGCAATATTGGAGACTCAATCGTTGGATATCCAGCCCGTGCAAACGTACCAGGAATAATCGCAGTGGGTAACATGGGAAAAAATGGCCAGCGTTTCACGATTAACTTCGACGGTTCAAACTATGGATCAGAACTGGACATCATGGCGCCCGGAGGCACTATCCCTGTGATTGTAAGTGCTACTACTTCAACAGTAGATACTGTAAATGGCACATCTTTCGCCACTCCACATGTCTCGGGCGTTGCTGCCCTTGCATTAGCCGTAAATCCCTGCATAGCCGGCGAAGAACTAAGAACAATCATTGAATATACAGCCCAAAAAGTGCTTGTTGACTCATACACTTACAGTTATGCTCCCGGTCGCCCAAACGGTACGTGGAATAATGAGATGGGCCACGGCCTGCTCGATGCATACCGCGTAGTAAGACTTGCAGACTCCATGCACAGATCGGGTCAAGATCTTTATATAAAAGACAAGAGTTATGATTTCGGCTTTGAGGCCAACCCGGATAATGGCCCCCTGTTCGTCACCGATGAAATATGGATGCGAAACCAACAGGACGGGCTCATTAATCATACCCATCAAAATCCGGTGTATAATGCCTTGAATGCCTACCGCTGGGTATATGTTCGCGTTCGCAACAAGGGCTGCGATACATCCTCGGGTACAGATACGCTCAAAGCGTACTGGGCAAAGGCTGCTGCCAACCTGAGCTGGCCGGGTTCGTGGCATGACATTAACGGCCTGCCTCCGAAAGGCAAGCCCATTGACAGTATCATCATTCCTCCGATACTGCCCGGCCGGGATACCATCCTCGAGTTCCAGTGGGTGATGCCTAACCCTGCCAACTATCCCAATACATTTACCGTCCTTCCCAACAATACTTATCTTGAAAACGACCAGCATCATTTCTGCCTGCTGGCAAGGATCGTGAGCAGCCAGGATGCCATGTATGTTGCCGAAACCAGCAACCTGTATGCCAACGTAAGGAACAATAACAATATTGCCCAGAAGAATATTTCTATCATTGATTTTTCCGGCAACGGTGGCGGCGGTGTCAAAAACCATGCTATAGTTACGGTGGGCGACTTCTCATCATCGCCTGCAAATGTAAAAATCGGCTTTAGCGTAACTGCGGGAGAAGATGGCAACCCCATAACAGATGAAGCGGAAGTGAGCATCGTTCTGGATACCAACCTCTGGAACATCTGGCAGGATGGCGGGGCCCAGGGCAGCGGCTTTACTATCGTTGATGAAAACGCCCATATGCTGCGTGCAACTGCCACTTCCACGACGCTTGAAAATTTAGAGTTTGCGGCGGATGAATCTGCGAACCTCGCCGTCATGGTCAACTTCTTAACCGAAGAATCCTCTGAAAAAACGGAATTCAGCTACGACATGCTGGAATTGAACACATCGGACAACTCCGTGATTGGCGGCGAGCGTTTTATCATCATCAAACCTGAGCGCGTTGAAGCGGAAATGTTTGTGGCTGAGGGAAATTATTTCAACTCCAGCCAGCAGCAAGGCCTCGACCTTAATGCCGAAACGATCAGTGAGCCGGTAGCCTACCGCTGGTATACTTCTGACACCACGCTTGTGGACAGCGGCAGTACTATTGTTGTCAACCCTGCACAAAACACTACTTACCTGCTGGAGGTGACCGCTGATGCGGATGGTTTTAAAGACTATGACCCCGTAAGCGTACCCGCCCAGCCCCAGAGCTGGATATCTTCCATGTCGCCTAACCCGGCAACGGGATCTGTGACCGTAGGCTATCACCTGGGTTCTTCGGTGCAGAATGCAG
>CAMPKG010000094.1 GCA_946887085.1 uncultured Sphingobacteriales bacterium | reverse complement strand
GTCCCATGCAGGATGGTATTTACTAATAAGAATAAAATGTATCGCCTGAGACAAAATATAGAACAGGCAGGCAAACCAGACAAAGGCTGTACGGCGTTGGATAGCGAGCAAAAGGAGAAGGGGAAACAGCGCGTAAAAGAACATTTCAATAGACAATGTCCACCCGGGTGAATTTATAGTTAGTGCATAGCCAGGAAATAATGCCTGCGTAAAACTTGCATTCATTGCAAGTTGCCGGAGGAACATAGGGCCGGACAAGTTTTCACGATCTATCATCCACAGCGCGGCAAGGATCAGTGCGAGATAATAAGCGGGAGCGATCCGTAAAGTCCGTCGCCACATGAATGTTGAATAGCGGGAAGGACGGAGGTGATAGGTATAATACATCACAAACCCGGACAGCACGAAGAAATATCCAACAGCAAGATTGCCACTCCTGAAAAAATGTTCAAAGCTGTTAAATGGAAAAACCGTACAACCAAAATGAAAGATCACGACAAGCAAAGCTGCGATACCACGAGTGGACGTGAGGGCATGTAACTGTTGCTTCATCTGTCAAATATGGCAATAATCAGTTAGCCGTCAAACACTGCGAACAAAAAAGGCGCCACGGCTGCCGCCGCGACGCTCCTGATCTGATATTACCTATATAGTGTCTTTTTCCTCAGTTTGTTCATCATCCTCGTGATACTCTGACACATTTCTGCTCATAGAGGCATATTCGTCAGTTGAACTGATACGGGCTCCTGTTGCCGGTTGTCCTGAATTGTAGCCTGTACCGCCTGCGGCCGTTGATGTTGGCCCTTCATAAGATACATTGGTACCTGTGTTTTCAAACGTGGCTTTTGACGTGTGACGGTTGCGGACATTCTGTGTCGGACTGCTGATGATAGAATCGATAGCAGCAGCGCTCGTTCTATGTTCTTTACCGCTTGTTTGTTCTTTGCCCGCTTCTTCTATTTCTGCATCTGTCCGTTTGGGCGGCGCCTTTGTAGTATCGTCCTGCGATGGCGTTACCTGGCGTTTATTGTTGCTTTCCTCGGGCGATTTTTGACTTCTGTCCATGGCGTTTCTTTTATTTTCAGGAGGCGAAAAATCTGTGCCGCTGGCGGGAAGTGTCGCTAATTTTAAGATTAGTTTTTACCTATTTCAAAGTCAACCCGATAATAGAACAAAGGCAAAAAGCCCAGCTGATATTCCTTGATAAAGGGATACTGTCCCTGCGCTGCGAGATCAGGGCTATACGTTAATGAAAGTATATTTTTGGCACCTGTCACGTTTACCAGGTCGAAAGCCAGCTCATGCGTTAGTTTTTTACGATTGATGCGTAAGCCAATTTTCAGATCGGTGCGGAAGTAATCAGGAAACTCAAGCGTATTTCGCAATGAGTCGATCACCACGAAATCTCCTAATGCATTAGAGACAACCACATCAGGTGGCGAATACAAGCGGCCCCCCGCAAACGTTACCTTAACACCTGCCAGCAACGTGCTGTTTTTACCCAGTTTGTATTCATAACCGCCGAGCAGATTGGTGGCAAACTTGCTGTTATAGTCTGTGCTGCGAAATATGCCGTCATTTCCTTTGGTCTGCGAATTGAACAGCGAGCCGGTAAACATCAGGTAGTAGTTGTTGCTGAATGTTTTTTCGATGGTGAGTTCAAGTCCGTAGTTGTAGCCCGTGCCTTTGTTGACGAGCGTGTCAGGAAACAGTCTGCTAAAGGATGTGCCTTGGTTAAGCCCAGAGAAAGATGAACCCACACGTTGCTCGATAGGCACATTGAACAAGTATTGATAATACGCTTCGGTACGTACACGCAGCAAGTTACTCAACGTACGTTCGTAACCTGCTACCGCGTGATGGCTACGAGTGAAATCCATATTGTAATTGTGCATCTGGTCGGCGGCATTCCACGGGTGATGTGAAAAGTATTGATACAGCTGTTGCATCTGGCTATGCAATCCGTACCCCAGGCTAAAAACATCTCTGCCGGTAGCTCTCCAACGCGCGGCAATTCGTGGTTCTATTGCTTTTGTTTGGTTGTGGGTGAGGTACTGAGCGTGGAGGCCTGCTGTTAATGTTAAAGCGTCTGTCGGGCGGTATTTGTATTGGATATACGGTTGCAACAGGTTGGTATTGCCCTGGTGGTCGAGACGATGCTGCCAGGTTTGCAGGGTAGGGGGATGTTGCCTGCTGCTGTCATACATGTTCACCGAATAGAAATTATCGACGATACCTGCTTTGACTGTTTGCCTCGCTGACAGTTTTTTGTTCAGGTACCAGTGCGCGACAGTGCTTTTGGTGATGAACCTGTAATCAAGGATATCCTTCATCGAGTCGACTTCGAAGTTCGCATTCCGGAACACTTTGATATGTTCAGCGCCTATGTCGTTGCCGGTTTGCGCGACTACTATTTTGGTATAGGTGGCGGGGTTGATGATGTAACCGAATGACGCGCCACCTACGGCTGTATTGGAATAAAAATACTGGTCGCGGTCAGACTCCCCGTAGATCTCCTCGGATGGTTCGGTCAGCTTGCTTACAATGAGGTCGATTTTGCTGAGGCCACCTATTCCGAATAAGGATATGTTTGCCTTTTTACCGACAGGGAAATTCAGTTTCAGGGCTGCATCCTGGTAGTTTGGCACGGAATTGGTTCCTATCTTAATGTTAAGGCCCTCAAACAATTTGAGCGTAGAATAACGGTAAGTAAGTAGATACGATGATCCTGACGTTTTTGATATTGGCCCTTCTGCTGCAAGTTCTGTTCCGAGAAAACCGAATTGACCTGTAAACTCATGGCGGTCTTTGTTACCGTTCCTCATTTTCAGATCAAATACCCCCGCGGTAGAATTACCGTATTCTGCCGGAAAAGCTCCCGTAAAAAAATCGCTGTTGGACAGCGTCTTATTATTCAGCATGGTTACAGGCCCGCCCGTTGTTCCGGGTATGGCGAAGTGGTTAGGATTAGGAATGTCAACCTCCTCCAGCCTCCAAAGCACTCCCTGGGGTGAGTTGCCACGGATGATGATATCGTTCCTTGAGTCATCTGCTCCCAGAACTCCGGCAAAGTTAGATGCCATACGTGCGGGGTCAGCACGGCTGCCGGCGTAGCGTTCTGTTTCCTGCACGTCAAAGGTTTTGGCGCTGATGATGGCCATTTCGTTGATATGATCTTTTTTCCCAGTTACTACCACTTCATCCATCTTGCGGGCCAGTTCTTCCATCTCCAGGTTTAGTATTACTTCCTTTCCCGAAGTTACCAGGACATTCGAAACTGTAATTGGATTGTAGCTGACATAGTTAACGGTAAGGGTGTGTTTGCCAACAGGCACGTTCTCTATCGCAAATTCGCCGTTCTCGTTAGTGATAGCGCCGATGGTGGGTTGTACATCTGTTACCGATACAGCTACACCAATGAGTGGAGTCTTACTTTCTTTGTCAGTGACCACCCCCTTTACGCGCTGGGTGTGTTGTGCCCACAATGAAATATGAACCAGGCAGCAGATGCTGAAAAATATTGCCTTACGCATGTGTGAGTTTGTATTCTAAACATACAGTTTTCCATGGCATATAGCAAGGGTAACTAAAAACGCCACCCAGAGTGGCGTCGATAATTTTTGTATGTCCTATTCGAGCTGCAGTTTCTCTCGTAAGAAGGCAAGGGTGAGCTTTTCTGCCTGCGCAGTGGCATTTTTATCGTGTTTGGGGTTGCTTGGGTTAGCAAATGCATGATCGGCTTCGAAAGTGTGCAGCGTCATGTAATGGCCTGTTTCCTGCACCTGGTTTTGGAATTTTTCGACCACATCGCGGGTGATGAATTTATCGCGAGATGCCCACATGTAAAGCACGTCGCTGTTCAGTGCATTTATTTTCTTCTGGTCGGTTTCCGGAAAGCCATAATACATCACGGTAGCCGCCGAACGTGAGCCTGCAGCCAGTGCTGCATTCAGGGACCATGTGCCACCCATACACCAGCCTAGTGTAGCCACACGTTTATCTTTGCCCGATACGGCGATAGCGCCATTCACAATATTCATCGCCCGTTTCTTGTCAAGGCCGGATGAAAGTTTGCTCGCAGTTGGCTGGTCGGTGGCGACTTTACCGTCGTAAAGATCTACGGCGTACACGTCTATATTACCCAGCATTTCCTGCCAGCGTTCTGCCTCGCGTTTAATGTAGTCGTTCAATCCCCACCATTCGTGGAAGATCAAGAGCACGTTATTCGTTGGCTGATCGGAGGGTACGTAGAATGCATTACCGTTCGTACCATCGACAGTTTCAAAACTCACCATTGATCCCTTTGCAGGAGTGTAGTTAAGCGGTTCGGGCGCTTCGTGGGCAGCCTTGAAATCTGTATTCATTGCCAGGATCGGGAAACCATCGCTATTACCGGAAAGACAACAGCCTTGCGCAAATGTTTTGTTTATTAGCAGCAGGCTAAATACTACGCAGAGCGTAAAAGACTTTGACATATAGAATCGTTTTGGTTAAGCTCATTTTAAGCTGCCAGCTTTCCGGCGTTCGCGTCGTAGTAACAGTTTATTATCGAATCCATCTCAACCTTTCCTTCTGCCACCAATTTCACCTTATGTTCGTAACGTGTTTCTATGAATTTGCGCAACGGTTGCGGCACTTTATTAAAATATTTGAATGCTTCTATAAGTTGCAGATCCCATACAGGGTGATAATACACAAGATCGTCCGGCATTATCCTCTTTCTCTCAGAACCTGCTTCCGGCAACGCGTCAAAGGGCTCGGTAAGATTGAGGTAACCATAGTCGTTGGTGATCTCCTCTCCCGGATATATATCCCGCACCGCCAATTCGAAATTGTAAGCCGTGGAAATACAATTCGAATGATAGCTATGATTAACAAACCTCGAATGATCCCAGCACAGCACGAAATTTCCTTCATTGTCGCGATAAGCATATGTGTCTACAACATCCCGCAATACCGGATGCAGTCGGGCAACCTCTACCGGTGTAAATACCTGGTCAAGCGCATCGCCGATCCAGGTTATCGTTCCTTTCGGTATGAATGAAGTGGCCACCACGCCATATCCAATTTCCTCGCTAATAAACCTCAACTCTGTCTTCGGGTGTATCATAATGCCGGTCTTTCAAATGAGTGTGGTAAAAAAACCACGCCTGTAAATGTTAATTGCTGCTAACAGGTTGTTTTCTATGCATATCAGCGGGTTAAAAACAGCTCAGCCATGGCATGATTTTGCATAAACCTAATGACTGAATGATGTTTAGAATTAAATAGAGGCTATTATGAAAAAATTAGGTTTAGCTCCATTGTTGTTTTTATTCATGGTTTTGTCAGGCTGTGAGCTGATCGGGGACATTTTCCAGGCAGGTATGGTAGTGGGCATCATCGCAGTTGTGGTGGTGGTAGGATTAATACTATGGATCATCGGCAAATTATTCCGCTAGCATTGTTTCAACATAAATCTGTACAAATAAAATCAAATCGTATGAGCACATCAAGATTTCTGGCAGGAGCCCTGGCAGGGCTGGTAGTAGGTTTATTAATAGCCCCTGAAAAAGGTGCGGAGCTAAGGTCGGATATTGCCGACACGGCCGGCAAGGTACGCAACAGGCTCAACAGCCTCATGGGAACTTCCGGCCTTGACCTAGACGACCTAAGAGCAATGTTGGACAAAAATATTGATGGATTAAGCGAAGATGTGAAGCACCGCATCCTCACTATCATTGACGAGGCTACGGATATGGCATACAGTCCCAAGCCGCATCTAAGTAATGGTGTAGTGTAAGTTTGACTTGAGGTGAACAATGGCCGGCGTGCGCAATTAGCTTCGCCGGTCTTTTTATTGTTTGGGAACCTGGAACTGGCCGTTAGTAAAGCTGAGGCTTTGGCTGCCTGTATTGCTGATCATCTCGCAATTAAAAAAGCCTTCTATCACCTGGTCGTTGTCAGCATTCACGGTGATTTGCCCGGTTGTAGATGAATAATTGACACCGCCTTCTGAATAACTGATCTTGGTGAGGCCGTTGACCTGGTAAGTACCCAGGCCGTTATAAGGTGAAATAACTATCTCTATCGAGTTGCTGTTGTTTCCTGAACGGACACCCGTCATGGCTATGCCACCAGGAGGTATTGTTTGCACGTACCCATCTGTCGCTCCCCAGGCCACGCCGTTAATATTGGCGACGATCACGTTTCCGTTGGCGCCATTAACTCCCGGGCCAACACCATTCAGGTCCCTGTTGCAGGAATAAAACAGGACAGGGATGAACAACAGGGCAAAGAGATAGCTGAACTTCATACAAGGAATTGTGGAATAAAGTTACGACTAATATTTCTTCAACAGTACGTTAGCGGTAGCCACCACGCCTTCTTCGCGACCAACAAAGCTCAGGTGCTCAGTCGTTGTTGCCTTGATAGATACATCTTCAGGCGAAAGGTGAACGATGTTGGCAATTGTATGCTGCATTTGTTCAACGTAAGGACGGATCTTCGGTGCCTGTAACAGCAGCGTACTGTCGATGTTCACCAACCAATAGCCCTTCTCGCGAACCATGCTGTATGTTCTGCGTAGCAATACTTTACTGTCTATGCCTTTATAGTTAGGATCAGTGTCGGGAAAGTGCTGGCCGATGTCGCCGAGGCTGAGTGCGCCAAGCATTGCATCGCAGATGGCGTGCAACAATACGTCGGCATCAGAATGCCCGACACAACCCTTTGGGTGTGGTATCTTAATACCGCCCAGCCACAGCTCGCGGCCTTCTGCCAATTGGTGAAAATCAATTCCTTGTCCTATTCTATACATAGCGTTCTATTGCCGCGGCCTTTAGGCCGTGGGTTATTAAAGTTTCCAGGCGGCTTTAGCCAAAAGTACTACAGTTACAGTCTAAGGTATAAAACTATGACGGATACCGCCAGCATTCACGATTATCTTTTTGTATCCTTTGGCTAAAGCCTTTTTTGATCGAAATGATGACCCCGACCTAAAAGGTCGGGGCAATTATTTTTTTTTACGAACTATAAAAGTTCCTCCTTTAGGGGGCGGAGGGGGTCATATCCAGCCCGAACTTTTTGCCGGTTTCTTCCGCCAATTCATATCCTGCATCGGTATGTCTCAACACACCCATTGCCGGATCGTTATGCAGGACGCGGCGCAGGCGCTCCTCCGCATCTTTGGTGCCGTCCGCCACTATCACCATGCCAGCGTGCAGCGAGTAGCCCATGCCCACGCCACCGCCGTGGTGGAAAGATACCCAGCTGGCTCCACCTGCGGTATTGATGAGCGCATTCAGTATTGGCCAGTCGGCAACTGCATCGCTGCCATCCTTCATTGCTTCTGTTTCACGATTGGGCGACGCCACTGAACCACAATCCAGATGATCGCGTCCAATAACTATGGGTGCTTTCACTTTTCCGGTTTTAACCAGTTCATTGAACAGCAAGCCTGCTTTTTCACGCTCGCCCATCCCCAACCAGCAAATGCGCGCGGGCAATCCCTGGAATGCGATCTTTTCACGCGCCATTTTCAGCCAGCGGTGCAGGCCTTGATTCTCCGGGAATAATTCCATCAACGCTTTATCGGTTGTATAGATATCTTCAGGGTCGCCGCTCAGCGCTACCCAGCGGAAAGGGCCCTTACCTTCGCAAAACAGTGGACGTATATATGCAGGTACAAACCCCGGAAAGTCGAAAGCATCTTTCACACCGCGTTTGTCGTGTGCTTGTCCGCGCAGGTTGTTACCATAGTCAAAAGTGATAGCGCCACGCTTCTGTAGTTCAAGCATCTGGCGCACGTGTTTTGCCATCGTATCCAGCGAACGTGAAATGTATTCATCGGGATTACTGCTACGCAGGGCATTTGCCTCAACTACGCTCAGCCCTTCAGGGAAATACCCGATCAACTCATCGTGTGCCGATGTTTGGTCTGTAAGCGTATCAGGAGTGATGTTCCTGTCGATAAGGCGCTGCAGCATATCGACCACGTTGCAGCATACCCCTATCGATATCGCCTTTTTGTCTTCTTTTGCTTTCAATGCCCAGTCAATAGCCTCATCAATATCGCTTGTCCACTTATCGAGATAACGTGTTTCAATACGTTTCCTGATGCGCCACTCTTCCATCTCTGCTGCGAGACAAACACCTTCGTTCATGGTAATTGCCAATGGCTGTGCGCCACCCATGCCTCCCAGGCCGGCAGTAACATTCAGTGTGCCTTTCAGCGTGCTGTTGTAATGTTGATTGGCCAGCGAGAGATAAGTTTCATAAGTGCCCTGAACAATACCTTGTGAGCCGATATAGATCCAGCTGCCGGCAGTCATCTGCCCGTACATCATCAGTCCCTTGGCTTCCAGTTCACGGAAATGTTCCCAGGTGGCCCAGCGGCCAACGAGGTTCGAGTTAGCTATTAGCACACGCGGTGCATCTTTATGCGAACGCAACACACCAACAGGTTTGCCTGACTGTACCATTAAGGTTTCGTCCTCGTTAAGCTCCTTCAGGCATTCGAGTATTTTATCAAAGCTTTTCCAGTCGCGGGCAGCTTTACCTATACCGCCGTAAACAACCAGGTCTTCAGGGCGTTCCGCCACTTCGGGGTCCAGGTTATTTTGTATCATACGGAAGGCAGCCTCGGCCACCCAGTTCTTGCAGTTCAGTTCGCTGCCGCGTGGCGAGCGGATTATTCGTTGTGTTGCTTCTGTACCTGGCATTATACTCAATTGCCCCAAACCCCTAAAGGGGCTTTCCTATATGGTTTGGGTGATTTGTAATGTATTTTTCTATTTTGTTTATGACTGTTTCTAAGCTAGTATAAATCTGCCTATTAGTAAAACGGAAAAATTCAAGCCCGTTCTGTTCGAGATAGGACTGCCTTTCCGCATCATTATGTGCGGTATCGGGGTCGCTGTGCACATCACCGTCAACTTCAATTGCAAAGCGCAGGGCATGACAATAGAAATCGACTATGTATTTATTTATGGGATGTTGGCGTCGAAACTTATATCCCAGTGGTTTTTGTTTCAGATAGCCCCACAACAACAATTCGGCATGCGTCATGTTATTCCGCAAGGCCTCTGCCTTTTGAAATATCAACCTATCAGCTTTCAGAAACATTTTTCTTTCCATGTTTTGCAGCTTAGCGGTTCTCCCTTCAGGGAGCCAGAGGGCGTGCATTTGCCTACAGCGTACCTATCTGCTGAGGAACAGGTGGCAGATGTTCCAGCGCTTTCTTAAGCGTTTCATTCATCTCTGCTTCATTCACATCCTGCTTTACAAAGGTCTTGCCTGTAACATGCTCGTAAAGCTCAATGTAACGTTCGGAAATGCGGTTAACCACTTCGTTGGTCATTTCAGGTATCGCTTGTCCTTCTTTTCCCTGGAAGCCATTTTCCATCAGCCACTCACGAACAAACTCTTTTGATAGTTGCTTCTGTGCCTCACCTTTTTTCTGGCGGTCCTCAAACCCTTCAAGGTAAAAATAGCGTGAAGAATCTGGTGTGTGGATCTCGTCTATCAGGTAAATGGTATCGCCGATCTTTCCAAATTCGTACTTAGTGTCCACCAGTATAAGGCCGCGCTCTTTGGCCATCTCAGTGCCACGCTCAAATAGTGCGAGTGTATATTTTTCCAGTTGCTCATACTCTTCCTTCGAAACAAGGCCTTGTTTAACGATCTCGTCGCGGGAGATGTCTTCGTCATGTCCTTCGTGAGCTTTGGTTGTCGGAGTAAGAATTGGCTGAGGGAATTTATCGTTCTCTTTCATGCCTTCCGGCAGGGATACGCCGCAAAGCTCGCGTTTGCCACTTTTGTAGGTGCGCCATGCGTGGCCGGTCAGGTAACCACGTACTACCATTTCCACCGGATAGGTTTCACATTTATAACCAACGGTAACATTCGGCAGTGGCACATTGATCATCCAGTTAGGCACTATGTCTTTGGTTGCCTCCAGGAACTGGGCAGCTATCTGGTTCAATACTTGTCCTTTGTAAGGAATAGGGCGGGGTAGTACCACATCGAAAGCTGATATGCGGTCGCTCACCAGCATTACCATGTATTTGTCGGCGATCGTGTACACGTCGCGCACTTTTCCTTTGTAGAAGTTCGTCTGGTTAGGTAATTGTAATGTAGACATATATTGGATTAATATGATTAAACAAAACTTGTTTTAGGGACTGCAAAATTAAAGAGAAATGCCTCCCGAAGGAGGCATTTCTTAAAAATATTACGGAAATAATTATAAGCGTGCTTTTACATTAGCAATATCCGCCAGCCTTTTCTCAGCTATGCGCATCGCAGCAGCTTGCGTGTGTATGTTTTCAGCTTCAGACAGGCTGAATACTTCCAAGGTACGGGCATATTTTGTTTCGACATTACCCATCACGCGTTCCCGGTTGTAGCCATCCAGTTCGGCACCCA
>CAMPKG010000093.1 GCA_946887085.1 uncultured Sphingobacteriales bacterium | reverse complement strand
ATTACATACTCACCGGTGACGCTGCCAGCCTGATAGACCCGTTCAGCGGCGAAGGTATCGGCAACGCACTATACAGCGGCATGCTCGCTGCTTTTGCTATTGAAAAAGCGGTACAGGCCAATGATTGCTCTGCTGCGTTCCTGAAAGAGGCATATGATGATGTTTTATACCGGCGTATTGGTGATGAATTAAAAATAAGCACAACCCTCCAACGTTTATGCCGGTTCCCATGGCTGTTCAATTTTGTAGTGAACAAGGCTAACAGAAGCCCAACATTAAGCCAGACCATCAGTAGCATGTTCACAGACCTGGACCTGCGCGATCAACTACGCAAGCCATCTTTCTATGCGAAAATCCTGCTAAACAGATAAGAGTTACAGGTAAACGATCTTGTATTCGGCAACCCGCTCACCGATAATCAGTTTCATAATGTAAACGCCCGAATAGAAATGTGGAGTTTGTACGATGGACTCGTTATACGCTTCCTGTGCGGTCAGTGATGCCCGGTAGACTTCCCGACCCATCAGGTCGGTCATTGTGAGTTGCATGACAGTCCCTGCATCCGCACCCCATACTATTCTTATTCTGCCATCAGCTGTAGGGTTGGGACTGATGCTGACAACCGTATTGACCGGCGCAAGTTTTCTATCGAATACTTCAACGTCATCGATAGCCATACCTTCAAACTGGCCACCGGGATCTGTATTCATCACCCACCGCAATCGGATGACGTGATTGCCCCTGGGTAAAGGAGAAACCACTTCATGCCAGCTCGTAAAATCTTCGCTGCTCCATATCTGGTAACCGGTATCGTTATACCAGTTGATGCCCTGGTTCATGTCCTTCAGCCTTATCCAGTCTATACTGTCTGTGCTGTATTCCACGTATCCGGCATCGCAGAGCACGATACCGCAGTGCTCGATGTCCATTGCCGACTGGAAGCGAAGCGTAGGATTCTTCATTCCCGACAGATCGAAGCAGGGTGTATAGAGGTAAGACCATTCCAGGTTATTGTATGTTCCGTCAAGATTTGTCTTCCATGCTTTGGTGCCACTTGCCGCTGTTTTAATTTTTGGCGCTGCAGGAGTGCCGTACTCCCACGAATTATTTTGCCCTTCGCTATAAAAACCTCCTGCTCCTGCTTCAAAATCCTCTTTATAAGGAAATTGTTTTACCAGCGGCTGATTGTTGATCTTATAATTATTGATACTGTCGTTAGAATTATAATCATCTCCGTCTGCAACCACCCATATGCTCAGCGTATGCGCACCCAACTTTGACAGGTCAAGCTTTTGCTGAAAGCTATACTGAACTGTGGTTTTGCCATTGATACCGGCGAGGGTCTCTGTAACCACTAGTCCGTCGTCCAGTCTGTAGCTCAGTTTAATATTATTAAGGCCCTGGTTAACACCATTCCGGACGCTGATGATCAGCGGTACCTCGTACCCCGCCCCGCACAGAGTTACGTCGGGCGCAACGATTGAAACTAACTGGAGATCGTTCTGTACTGTATAAATTTTAAGATCATCAAAGGTCAAACCGCATCCATAGTTCCTTGCAGCTATAAGCGAACTATCATGCTGACCGATCTTAACCTGGAAAGAGGAAGAAAAATTCTGCGAGGCTTTCTGCAGGGCGTCAGTTATTGATACACTTCCAGTGTTTCTTACCTCACCTATATTTCCAGTCGAATATTTGTAAAGGCTTTGCCATTTTTCCTGGTCATTGCCACGTATCCATACTTCGTTACCCTCATCAAACCTCGGACGTCCATGCAATAAATAATCAAATTCCAGTCTTACTTCATCATTGGCGACATCGTTCTCAGACAAGTTGAACGTGCCGGTAAGATCATTTTGATTTCCAGACATCGTCAAATATGTATCAAAGCTTACAGACCTGTTGCCATTTAAACTGATCCCGGTATTTACAAAACTGCGAAAACGTCCTGAATCCGACGAATTACCGTAATCCCAGTGATCGTTGGGTGATATCCCGAGCGAATCCGCCACACGCTGAATGATTGGCATATCCTCGAAGTCGTCAACAAATGCAGCTGACAAGGGAATAACATCGTTTCTCAACTGACGTACGACCGTTATAACCGAATCATTTTGGGGAACGTTGTCCGCCATCAACAAGTTTTCAACCGCAACCCGAATATTATAAGATCCAACTGCAGAGAAATCAACATTGGCCAGATCGATCAGCCGAGTAGTCCTGGCAGGAATAGGATCATTTGACACCTGCGACTGCCATGGCCCGTTATTGATACTGTACGATACGCGGTAGTGATTGGATGGCGCATCATCAAGATTGCGGATAACGACAGTGACTGCCTCGTTATTTGAAAGCTCGGTAGAGGTGAATTTCCGGCCGGTCACTGGATTAGCAATTCTTTCCACCATCAGGTCGCCATCCGAAATATCGCCTTCGCAATTGCCATTATTAGGCAAACGTTTGATCGCTTTGCTTCTGTATCCTGTCAGGCCGTTCACGATCGGTGCTACAGCTATATAGTAGAGACTGTCGAAAGCCAGTCCGCCAAAAGTGAATTCATTGTAAGTGCCTGTTGTTGCCACCTCTCTCATCTGCGGACCTACTTTACGATATATCTTATACCCCGTGACATTAGGAATAGGTGTCCAGTTGAAACGAATGTAACCCGGACATTGCGTGGGAGTTAAATCGACTACCGGTTGTACGGTGATCGCAAAATTGCCGGTGGTGAAAACTTCTGACGTATTGTTGCGGCTAAGCCGCATTTTGCATTCGCCTGAATTGATATTGCCCGGCACAAACCATGTATAGAATCTGCGTTCAGCAGGAATGTTGTTGTTGATCATTATCCAGTTGCTGCCGTTGTCAATAGAATATTCGAGCGTGAAGCTGTTACCATTATCACTCGCATCCCAGTAGGTTCGTAAAGAATCATTGGCCTTTACCTGCGCATGCGCTGTGGGATAACTAAGCGCAATACCGGCAGGTACGAAGTCATACGCTACCACATAATCCTGGTTGCCGGCCGGAAGGTTATAGCCCGCAACGGAAATAGTATAGCTGCCGGGAACAGGATTTTTGATCACCACTTGCTCACAATTATTGCGATGATCAGCCCCTTCTAAGGCATCGTTGTTCATCTTTTCCGGAGCAGGATCCAACACCAGGGGGAGATGTACCGGGCCTGACGGTTCGGCTACTTCCAGGTCCAGGTCATTTACCAGTTGTGTAGCCGACAAGGGATTGCCCGGGGCATCATGCCAGCAAAGCATGACCTTCAGCTCAGCCGTATTCGGTGGCACAACGATTGTGCTGGTTTGCTGCCCGCCATTGCCAATGTTATTTACAAAATACCGGTTGTTGTCCATCATCTGCAGCGACCGGTATAAATTCATAAAGCCAAATCCATACCGGTAATCAGGACCCGGATTACCTATATCCATTGTCCCATTCAGCATCAGCGTTTTTAACACATCGGCATTCGGATAAGCACCGTTGTTCATTTGCTTGTATCGCTCGGTCATCAATGCCAGCGCACCGGTTACTTCAGGGCATGCCATGCTGGTGCCGCCCGATGTCAAATACTCTTCCGTGCGTGTAGTAGACGTTACGTTAACGCCAACCGCCGTCATCTCGGGTTTGAGACGTCCGTCTTTCACAGGGCCTCGTGAGCCATCTACCGCATTTATGTAATTCTTATCGGTACTTGTAACAACTATAATATTCTTTGAAGGCTGGTAACCACCATTGATGGTAGCAAAACCTTTCGGATACGGAGGACAATCGAGATAGCCATCATTGCCCGCGGCAAAAACGTGAAGGATGTTTTTATGCTTCAGCGCCATTTTATCAAGCGCCAGCGAATTGTTGTCGTAGGTGCCGGCATATTTACAGCTGCCAACAACGGCAGCATAAGAATTATTGGTCAGCGTCATGTTGTGCGACTCATACATCTCAGTGGTCTGTTCCCATACTGCACTAAACAAGTGATCGACGAGTGTGGCAGCAGGTGCCATTCCTTCGCCTTTCGGTTCGACTATTGCAGCACCTCCAACGATGCCGTTGATGTGTACACCATGATTGGTATAGGATGTTGGCGCATAATTGACAACCCTGTCCCTAAGGTCGACATGAGTAATTCCGGACATATTATCTCCAACACCTATTGTTATGCCATTGCCGGTTAAGCCATACCCTCCCGAAGCAGATGGTAAGGCCCCCAGGTTAACCTTGGTTGCTGTCTTTGATTCAAAGTTGAGTGGTATGTTTTCGGGCGCTGCACTCATGTAACACACTTCATACCTAGACGCAAGTTGCTTAACGGCATTCGATGGAAGGGATACTTTATAAATGTCCAATTTTTCTAACGGTGACGGCAATAGCTTACCTCCTGCCTGAGAAACAATAAATAATATCTGTTCTTTTTGGGTATTCTCTACAACGGAAATGTTCAATTCGATGGTCTTGCTGGTTTTTAATTTTTCACCAAGATATTCTTCGATTTTCCAATCGGATTTCACATCAACGAAACCCCAAATAGATGCTATGTCAAATATACCAGGGTTGACTTCCGGATAAATGACGGCTGTATATGCCCTGGGCTGAAGGTACTGGATTATTTGAAGGCCACTTGCTCTCAGTCGCTGCTTTTGATATTCTGATGGCAGACTGTTAAAGGCGACGATAACCTGTGTCGGTTGCCTTGCCGGATATGACAAATAAACCGACAGCCGATCCCGGGCATTGGATGACATGGGGACAGCTGTATTCTTCAGGTAGATATTAGTTTTTGCCAGTTCCTGGCTCCGGATGTCTCCCGGTTTCAATATGAGGCTTATAAACAGTACAAGGAAGAACAGGACACACTTGCCAACATGAATAATTAAAAGGGCGTTTATGTTCCTGGTAAATATTAGATACATGGTCATTGAAATTACAATTTTCAGGGGATATAGGCCTTGTCACCATCATTTGTCACGAAATAACGAATTGTATGTCAAATTCATTAAATTTAACCTTCGCATTATCATTGAGACATTTTTTTTATTTCCGTAACAATAATTCATTATGGTGAAGAAACTTTTACCCTTTTTTACTTTGATAGTTGCTGCGACTACTGCTCTCGCTCAGCCAAAAAGCAAGGTTCAGTTTGCCAACAATTGTCCTGATATGGCTTTTGGAGCGATTGATATATATATCGACGGCGTTCTAGCATATGATAACCTGATGTTTCGCTCGGCAACAACGTTCGACGAGATTGAAGCTATCCCCCACACGATCAGCATCGCTCCTGAAACAAGCATGTCCGTAACTGATACTTTTTACAGCATGAACATGATATTCGGTCCGACTGATACTATCATACTGGTAGCTAATGGCATAGAAAGTGCTACTGGGTACAACCCAGCTCCCCCATTCAAACTCGACGTATTTATGAATGCGCGCGTAGCAGCACATAATGGTGCAAACAGCGACATTTTGCCAATGAACGGTTCTACCGATGCCTCAACCGTTGATTTTCGGGCAGGCATTGAAACGATCGTCAATAACCTGGGGTTAGGAAATTTTGCCGGCGGCTATGAAGAGTTGCCAATCGGAACCTATACATTTCGCCTGACGAACATGACCGGCAGCAAAGTGATCGGCACATATAGTTTAGCCCTCAATGTGCTGGGCCCTCCCGGAGAAGCTGCTGTACTACTTTCATCAGGATTTGTTGACCCAACTGCCAATAGCAACGGAGCGCCGTTTGAGATGATGCTGGTGCCGGCAGACGGAGGTCCCTTCATTCCGCTTATGACAACAGACCCGGAACCCTATGCACGGATACAATTCGTCAACAATTCTGCAGATACATTAGCAGACACCGTTGACATCTATTATGGCAATACTTTAGTTGCGGACGATCTGCGATTCAGACATTCAACTGAATTTATTGATGCCGAAGTGGGGTCGGTTATGCCCTTAGGAATAGCACCGGCAAACAGCACTTCATCAGCTGACGCATTTTATACGCTGCCCGCGATCCTCGATTCAGCAAACACCTACATCGCAACTGCTAATGGCATTAAGAGTTCAACCGGTTACACGCCGGCGCTGCCGTTTGCAGTAGCTATATATACTGGCGCACGCGAAGAAGCTGCCAATTCTGCGAACGTCGACATCCTGATGATGCATGGCACTACCGACCTGCCAGTGTCCGATATTCGTGAGGGATCAAATACCATAATCGATGATGCTGGCTTTGGAGTATTCAAACCATATGTATCGATGGCCGCTAATGCAAATTATGTCTTTACACTTACCGATCAATCTGGTGTCGCTGAGATCGAGAAGTATAAAGCGCAGTGGCTTGGAAGCGGCTTGCAAGGCAAAGCCATCACACTCTTTTTATCCGGCTTTAAAACCCCGGCTAATAACAGCAATGGACCAGGTTATGGTTTATACTACTCGACTGCTAATGCAGGTCCGTTAGTTCCCCTGGTGATATCAACCGGCATCATTGGCATCAATAACCTGGGTATGACCATTTTCCCCAACCCTGCCAGCGACGAGTTATATATAAACGGCAAAATAACTCCTGAACAAGTGACCATCACGGATATGGCCGGGCGTGTTGTGATCGTGAAAACAAATACTAAAGTGATTGACGTCGCCGGCTTGCCTACAGGTTTATACCAGATAAGGATCGATGCTAATAATTTAAGCACTACTAGTCGCTTTGTAAAGCAATAATCTTGTTAATTGCTTATAAAAATAAGCCCCGCGATTTGCGGGGCTTATTCATGTACCACCAGTTTGAAACCTATGCCATAAGCATTCAGTATTTCGACCGACGGATCGTCTTTTAGCATTTTCCGGATCTTACTGATATATACATCCATGCTTTTGGCAGAAAAATAATCGTCGTTACCCCAGATCTTCCCGAGAATGATATTGCGGGGTACAAACTGATTTTTATTGATGACCAGGATATTCAACAGGTCCGACTCTTTGGAGCTTAGTTTTCTAAGTTCATTATCGCCCTGCAGCGTCATTTTAGTATGGTCAAATATAAATTTACCAACGGTAAGTGTCTTTGGTTGCGCTATTTCAGAATTCTGTTGTCTTTTCAACACTGCATTTATCCGCAGGAATAGTTCCTGGGCATTGAATGGCTTGGTTACATAGTCATCACATCCGTATTCAAATCCTTTGATCTTATCCTCGTGCATGCCCCGGGCTGTAAGAAAGATGATAGGCACATTAGTATCGAGTGCCCGGATCTGCTTAGCGAGCGTAAAACCATCTGTCACCGGCAGCATCACATCCAGCAGGCAAAGCCCGAAGCCGCCGGTTTTAAACTTTACATATGCTTCGTCTCCGTCTTTACACCAAACCGTATCAAAACCTTTGTTGGTCAGGTTCTCCTGCAAAAGCAGTCCAAGGTTTGAATCGTCTTCGGCAAATAAAATTCTTGTCATTGCTCCAGGTTTTTTGGGAAATAAATGGTGAACTGCGTACCCTTGCCGGGCTTGCTCTGTACGTGTATCTCGCTGTCGTGCGACTCTACGATATGCTTTACATAACTCAACCCCAGACCGAACCCTTTGACATCGTGAGTGTCTCCCACCTGGCCGCGGTAAAACTGTGTAAATATATGCTTCTGGGTTTCGGAGTTCATTCCTATACCATTGTCCCTGATCTGCAGCACAAATTGCTGTCCTACATCATAGGTGTGGATGGTTATGTGCAAATCCTTACTTCGGTATTTTATTGAATTATCAATAAGGTTGTGCAGGAGATTCTTCAGCTGGCTGCGCTCGCCCCTCACCCAGGGCTGATGTGCATTAAAGTGATAATCTATCGTCCCATTTATTTTCTCCAGCTGAAGCCTGAAGGTTTCACCTGTTTCCTTTGCCAGTGTATGGATATTGACATTCTCAAACGCATTAAAGTGTCCGTTCGAGTGTTCGATGGTTGCCAGCTGCAGTATCTGTTCCACATTCTTTTCCATATGCCGGTTCTCTTCTGCAATAATGCTCAGGTACGATCTGCTTCTGTCTGGCATATCGCGCCAGTTTTCGATGGCCAGGTTGATGTTGGTGATCGGTGTGCGGAAC
Source organism: uncultured Sphingobacteriales bacterium (assembly GCA_946887085.1). The sequence goes on along the minus strand of CAMPKG010000093.1, from coordinate 2,322 downwards.
TCGTGTGTAATGTTATTGATGAATGTGTTTTTCATTTCCGACAACTTCCGCTGCTTCAAAATGATTCGCAGGAAGTATCCGAATGCAGCTACGAGGATCACCATGATAATGAATGAACAAACCATCATTACGGACATGGACCGAATAGCACTGTTGAACGCATCAGGCACATACAGGACCAGTTTGTACGGCCTGTCGAAACGGCTTTGCAGAAAGGTGGTCGTTATAGTGTTAGTTGTCAATTTGCGGGGATCGGTACCGGGCTTGAGGTATTCAAAATCTGCTTCCCCTTCCTGCCTGACACCGGCATAATACACGGTGTCCAGTTTACTTTTGCGAAGGGTACGTTTTATGAGGCTATCCAGCAAATGCATATTGATGGCCTCATCCACCTTGAACTTATTGGCCAGTACATTCTTGTAGTTAGCCGGAGTAAGGTTGTCGATGATATAAGAACTGGTATCGCGGCGCCTGATATTAGGATTCTGACCAATAAAGGTGAACTTCAGCGACACATCCATGGTAGCAGGGTTGTTCTCAAACCATAACGTACGCTCATTGTAAAAGGCAGTGTCCTTGCCCATATAGAAGATATTGAACAGGTCCAGTGTGTCGAGGTAGCCACCATTGCCCGGACCCTTGTACGCCCCGTCCTCCCATTTCTGTTTTACGATGTATATACCCTCCCCTTTGTCAATAAATGCTTTGGAGAAGAAGCTGAAGCAATAGGCCTCTTCCTCTACCTGTTTTACAACGTCCCCGATCTCCTCTTTCAGCATCCTGTCAACAGATGCTTTTTGCAGGCGTATACTGTTAATGATCCAATACACCTGCACCCCGATAAGCCCGGCAAGCACCAGCCCTATCAGGTAAAACAACGTGTTTGGTTTTTTCAGCAGCCTGTTCATCGCTGAGTATAATTTACAACCCTTCCGCGGGTTTTTTGAGCTTTTTAAGGATGTTTAAGAATTGTTAGTACTGCATTTACAACCATGTGTTATAGTTTTAAGACAGAACATCCCTCCTGAAAGGATAGCCAATATTACTGATGGAGGTAAATGAAGCACTAAAATCGTTGTTTGGGTACACTAGGGGACATAAGGTAGTATTACAAACACGCATCAAAAAACCCCGCTGTTCAGCGGGGTTTTTCTTTTTTTATCATCCAATGATTACTCGCCTTCGGCTTTCTTCATTTTCTCTTTCAGTTCAGCCAGTGCGCCGAGGTCGCCAAGGGTTGGCTTCTCCACTTTGCTCTGCAGGTTCTTCACAGCTTTCTTGGTCTTTTCACCTTCAGCTGCTGCGTCTTTGCGGGCTGCATCCTTCTCTTCAGCTTTCGTTGCTTCCCAAACGCGGGTATGAGATACCATGATGCGTTTATCGTTGCGGTCGAATTCGATGATCTGGAATGGCAGTGTCTGCTCTGCTTCTACGTTGCTGCCATCTTCCTTGCGGAGGTGGCGTGCTGGAGCGTAAGCTTCCAGGCCGTATTGCAGCTGCACTGTAGCGCCTTTCTCATCCTTGCGGGTAACCTGGCCTTCGTGCTGTGAACCGATCGGGAATACGGTTTCAAACGTGTTCCACGGATCTTCTTCCAGTTGCTTGTGGCCAAGAGCCAGTTTGCGGTTGTCTTTATCGATGCTCAGGATCATCACGTCGATCTGCTCACCAACTTTGGTGAACTCGTTCGGGTGGTTGTAGCGTTTGATCCAGCTCAGGTCGCTGATGTGGATCATACCACCGATACCTGTTTCCAGCTCTACGAACACGCCGTAAGGAGTGATGTTCTTAACAGTGCCCTGATGGCGGCTGTCAACCGGGTATTTGTTCTCGATAGTTTCCCATGGATCTTCGGTCATTTGCTTGATCGACAGGCTCATTTTGCGCTCGTCCTTGTCAAGTGTCACAACCACAGCTTCGTACTCATCGCCCATCTTGAAGAATTCCTTCGCGTTGATAGGCTGAGACGACCAGGTGATCTCAGATACGTGTACCAGTCCTTCAACACCAGGCATGATCTCGAGGAATGCGCCGTAATCTTCGATGTTCACAACTTTACCTTTCACTTTAGAACCTTCAGAGATGCCTGCAGGCAGGTTATCCCAGGGGTGAGCGGTAAGTTGTTTCAGGCCAAGGCTGATGCGTTTCTTCTCGTCGTCGAAGTCGAGAACCACCACGTTCAGTTTCTGGCCGTTTTCCAGCACTTCGCTCGGGTGCGTTACGCGGCCCCAGCTAATGTCGGTGATATACAGCAATCCGTCTACACCGCCCAGGTCTATAAACGCACCGAAATCGGTTACATTCTTCACAACACCTTCCAGT
>CAMPKG010000092.1 GCA_946887085.1 uncultured Sphingobacteriales bacterium | reverse complement strand
TAGTGGGGAGCCAGTTTGCCCAACAGCTCGTTGAACGGGTTGTAGCAGATGATAGCAACCAGCCACCCGCTCCAGCTGCTGTCCACCGAGCGCAGCTTATTTCCCAGTTTATCAGATTCGAACAGGTAGCCGAACAGGAAGGTTGCTGTATCGATGAGAAAAAAACTGGTTATGGCCAGTGGAAAGAAAATATTATTGAACCAGAGCACAACAGTACCATCCATGCCGGTTTTCATTACGCGCTTTATCTCGTGCGCCAGTTCCATACTATTGCCAATGGTAAATTGCAGCATCAGCGGGATGAAGAATAGTTTTACCAGGATGAACAGGAATTTTGTTTTATGGCGTGCGTCTGTAAACATGGGCATGCCGGTATCGCCTGAAGATAATTTGCCGATGATCTGTCCCAGCGCTGAAATGAAGGTAGCGCCAGGAGAGGTTGCGTCTTCATTGTTCCGGTTACGTACGTTGTTGATGATACAGATAACAGAATAGAGGCAGGCAATACCATAGAGCGCAAGCTGCGTTTCGCGGCCCAGGAAGCTGCCATACCAGGAGTTAAATATATAAAAGCAAAATGCGCTCCAGATGAGGGTAATATCCGCCAGCACAAAGCTGAGCCAGCGGATATTTCTTTTAGCAACAATTATGGTTTGATCGGTGTACATACGGATGGTTGTTTTCAGGTGAAGGATTATAGAGTCAGACACATTTTGTTGCACGCTGCCGTTACACTTACCGAGCCACTCCAGTTATGGTCGTCGTCTTCGGCAGTGTAGGAGATCGTGGTTGGGCTGGAATATGTTTTAGAAACGCAGCCGGTCTCGCCGCACGATGGCGTGCTGCTGCTGAAATATTTGGTGATGCTGCCTGCATATGAACCACCGATGTAAACACTGATCGGGCTGCCGGAGAAATTGGACCAGAATGTTACGGTGTAGCTGGTGGGACCAGATGAGGAGGAACCTGTTGAAGAGGAGCCCGTAGATGATGAACCCGTGGAAGAGGAGCCGGTGGATGAAGATCCCGTAGATGATGAACCCGTGGACGAGGAGCCTGTAGATGACGACCCATTGGACGAGGAGCCGGCATAGGTAGCACACCATTTACCGGTATAGCCGGTCTGGCAAACGCAATCGCCGTCGGCGCAATACCCGTTGACGCAGCTGTCGCCGCACTGGTCTTTTTTGCTGCACGATTCCAGTGCAAATGTTGAAACGGCGACTATTGCCAGCAATAGTGCGCACTTCAGAAGGGAGGAGAAACTGTTTTTCATAATTCAGTTTTTTAAATGGTTTTGAAATAAGATGTAGTGCAAAGCTGCTCACTCTGCGTGGCGCTTAACGAAGTGTTTCCACCTGATCTGTTTGCGTAGTTCTACGCAATTTGTTCACAGCTGCAGCTTTTCCGCTCGTGGGAATTGCCGCGTTTGGCCTAACTTCACCATTGATGAAAACATGGCTGATAGTATTGGTTTCGCTGGTGGCAACACAGGTGTTTGCACAAACCCCTAAAAAATGTGGCGATGATATTTTACGAAAGGCTATTGAGGGGTACTATCCCGAAAAGCAGTCACGCGAGACGCAGCAGGCGCTGTATAAATCGACATCGGATAATGAAGACGTAACGATCCCGGTGGTTTTTCACATAGTGCTTACACAGGCACAATTAAACTTTATCGGGGGAGAATCCGTTCTCAGGCGAATGATAGATAGCCAGATTGCGGTCATCAACCGGGATTTCAATGCGGCTAACCGGGATACGAATAAAATACCGGATGCGTTCAAGTCATTGCAAGGCAATCCGCGCATCAGTTTTGCGCTTGCCCGTACAACACCGGAGGGGGCCGCAACAGACGGGTATGAAATAAAAACGACAACAAAGCAGGGGTTCAGGATAACAGGCGGCACATACGGAACAGGTTTTGGGTTCAGCGATGCAAAGTATACGACAGCCGGCGGACTGGATGCGTGGGACCCTTCAACGTATTTGAACATATGGGTCATCAATGCCCAGGACGATAATGCGCAATCAGATATTCTGGGAATGTGTATTCCGCCTTCATTCACCAATTTCCGGGAATTTCCCGCTGAAGAAGTTGGGGTAGTGCTTAGCTATAAAGCCTGGGGCAATCTTGTGAATTTCCGCGGCAGAACACTGACACATGAACTTGGTCATTTTTTTGAGCTCAGGCATTTGTGGGGCGACGATGACGGTAAATGTCCGAATACTTTGGGAGAAGATGATGGTATTGCCGATACGCCACCGCAGTCATTAGAAACTTACGGATGTCCTGCGTTTCCTAAGGTGGATGCATGCTCAAAAAGCTCGCCGGGTATCATGTTCATGAACTTTATGGACTATACTGACGATAATTGTCAGCATTTGTTTTCCATTGGGCAGGTAAGCAGGATGAGAGCGCAATTAATACCGGGCGCTCCGTCATTTTCTCTTACACAGCATCCTGAGGTGCTAAAACTGCCTTCAGGAGAGGAGAATAAGTATGCCATCTATCCTAACCCCGGAGACGGCCAGGTGAACATTCGTTTTGATCGCACATCGTCGGGTGTGGCTTATTTGCTTGTCACCGATATACTGGGGCAAATGATAGCAAAGGAGACTGTTGATACCCAGAAAGGTTTTTATTCATTTAACCTCAGGCACTCGGGCAGCGGTATTTACTTTCTGCAGATGGAATGGAACGGAAAACTGATCGTTGAAAAAATAGTGGTGCGGTAGTCTAATTGATCACCATGTTGTCTATCAGCCTGACGTCACCCAATTTGGCTGCTAATAACGCCACCATTTTTCTATTGTCAGTGTAGTTATCCAGCTCTGTCAGATCATTTGCGTCGGCCAGCGAGATATATTCCGGCGTAAGCCCTTTCTCAGTCAACAGATCAAAACATTCTTTCTGCACGATATGGAAGGGTGTGCTCTGTTGCTTGGCCTGTATCGAAACCAGGCATTGATACAAAGAACCGGCAAGCGCGCGTTGCGATTCGGTAAGGCGCCGGTTCCGCGAACTCATGGCCAGCCCGTCGGCCTCGCGTACGGTGGGGCATATTACCAGCTCAATGTCCTTGTCTTTTCCCAGCAACTGTAGCAGGTGGCTAATGACGATACATTGCTGGTAGTCTTTTTGCCCCATGTATAATTTGTCGGGGTTCACAACGTCAAGCAGCCGCGCTACTACCTGGCCCACTCCTTTGAAATGGCCGGGGCGATGTGCGCCTTCGAGTAGCGTATCCAGGTACCCGAAACCAAAGGTCTGCATCTTGCCGGGGCCACCGGGATAAATCTCGTTTACATCCGGCAACAGCAGTACATCGCAGCCTGCTTCTTCCAGCATCAAAATATCCTGGTCTACAGACTCCGGGTATTGATTGTAGTCGCTCTTATCGTTGAATTGGGTGGGGTTGACAAAAATGCTGACAACAGCCAAGTTATTATCCTCTTTTGCAATATTAAGCAATGAGATATGTCCTTGATGGAGCGCACCCATCGTGGGCACAAAACCAGTCTTACGTGTACCGGTGGCCCTGTGTTTTAGCAAAAAATCCTGTAAATCAGCGGTCTTTCTGAATATGACCATGTGTGGTTTTTAATAAGCGACACAAAGTAAAAGGTTGGAATTTAATATTTTCGTAATTTTGCAGACAATTTTCCGGAAGTAATCAATTTATCCATTTTAATAAACACATACATGTCTGCAGACAAAAAGCGTGTTCTCATAATTGCCAACGAACTTTCACCCTATATCGAATTTACAGATTTCGCCCAGATACTGAACAAACTTGCTGTAAAAAGCTTTGATGCGGGGCTGGAGGTAAGAGTGATCATGCCGCGTTTTGGTACTATCAACGAGCGCCGTCATCGCTTGCACGAAGTGGTGAGGCTGTCCGGTATTAACGTGATCATTGACAAAGACGACTACCCGCTCATTATCAAGGTGGCGTCGTTGCCAAACGCCAGGCTCCAGGTTTACTTCATGGATAACGATGATTATTTCAAGCGTAAAGGCGTATTCGGTGATGATGGCGATAAGTTCTACGACGATAATGCAGAACGCATGATATTTTTCTGCAAGAGCGCGTTGGAAACAGTAAAGAAATTTGGCTGGCCTCCTCATGTGATCCATTGCCACGGATGGATGACCTCGTTAATTCCGCTCTACCTGAAAACGGCTTATAAAAAAGAACCCGTATTCAGCTATTCAAAAGTTATCTATACCGCCCAGTCCAATCTTTTCAAGGGCAAGCTGAATGACGGCTTCACCAAAAAGGCGCTGGTAAGTGCCGAAATAAAAGAGAAAGATCTCGATACGTTCAAAGAGGGCTCTGATCTTGCCCTGGCTCTGGGCGCTGCAAAATGTGCAGATGTAGTGATCCAGGGTTCTGATAATTTAGACAAGGCACTTGTTGAAGAGATCAAGCCGAGCCGTTATAAGAAAGTAGTGAAGTACGATGAGAGCTGGAAGGAAGATGTTACACCTCTGCTGGAGCTGTACAAAAGCTTAACAGAGTCTTAGTATTTCTTTTATCACATTAGCTGAAAAATTAAACTTGAAACACCTTTTTCGTAGCTCTGCGGTCTTAGTAGTGTCAGCCGCGGTTTTACTCTTTGCTTCATGTAAAGAGGACACTGTTATTAAAACAAACCTTGCGCCTTCGGTAGATAATATAGGCACCGAACAGATCGATACCATCACTATTCTTTCGAAGACTTTTTATGAGGACACCGTTGTAACCAGCAATGAATCTTCGTCTTTGCTGGTGGTCCATGGACTGGGAAAAGCCTACGATCCGTTCTTCGGCCTGACAAATGCCGGAATTTACCTGCAGGTCGTTCCTGAAAAGGCATACTATGCGTTTCCTACTGTGATCGATTCAGCCTTCCTGGTCCTTCCTTATTCAGGGTTCAGCTGGGGCGATACGTCGGCAACCGATGCAGGGGCCAAACAGGTGTATAATGTTTACAGGGTTACCGACACAATGGGCAGGGATACTAAATATTATAGCAATGACAGTAAGGCTTATGATCCCAGCCCTGTTGGAACGATAACCCTTAATGATATCCGCGGATTAAAAGATTCCGTTAATGTCTTAGGCAAAAACCGTACACCGCATCTTCGCATTAAGCTGGAAGGCAGCTTTATATCCTCGATAGTAACAGATGCGGCCACCAGCGGCGACAACAGTACTTTCCTGGAAAAGTTCAGAGGTTTGTACATAGCTCCGGCAGATACGCGCAGTAATTCGGGTAAAGCGATCTCGTATTTCGTGATAAATGGTGCAAATGATTACCAGAGAGCGGCCATTCAATTTTTCTACTTCCAGGATAGCGTAAAGAATGCGTTCTTCAGTTTTGCTTCTAATTCGACAGCACATTTCAATAAAATAACCCGTACTTATAACCAGGGAGTAAAAGACATCCTGAACTCAACTGCTGAGTCTGATGAGGTTGTGCTGCTTCAAAACACACCGGGTACTGCTATTGATCTTAAGTTTCCGTACCTGAAAAACCTTCCGCAGGGAGTGATCAATAAAGCAGAACTCGTGATCACCAAAATAAGCTACCCCGGAGATCCTGACCAGGATAATAAGTTTTTTGAACCTGCACGCATCTTCCCGCGGGGAGTAGAGCCCGGAGGCCGCGTTTACGATGTGCTGGATACCGAAGGAGGAGAAGCCGGACTGAATTTCGTTGACGGCACCCGCAAGGAAGTTATTTTACCGAACGGCATAAAGGTGACGCGTTATGTGATAAACATTCCCAGGGAAGTTCAGCGTGCCATAGTAAATAAAATAGATGTGTTACATTTGCGTATATACGGTGTCCAAAGGTTTTTTGGCGCTTACCGGCTGATCGCAGGTGGCAAACACAGTACATATAAGGTGTCATTGAACATTGCTTATTCTAAAATTTAGAACGCTTACGTAATATGTGTGGTATAGTTGGATACATTGGTAACAAAGAAGCATTCCCCATCCTGCTGAAGGGATTGAAACGTCTTGAATATCGCGGGTATGATAGTGCGGGAATTGCGCTTGTTAACGGTGACTTGAGTGTATTCAAAAAAGCAGGGAAGGTAAGTGAGCTGGAAAAGATAACTAAAGGCCAACCGGTAAGTGCAACAATTGGCATCGGGCACACACGTTGGGCTACGCACGGTGAGCCCAATGACGTAAATGCACACCCGCATTTATCCCAGTCTAAAGAACTGGCTATTATCCATAATGGCATTATCGAGAACTACGCGTCCATCAAAGCAGAATTGTCAAAACGCGGCTACCAGTTTCAGTCAGATACAGACACTGAGGTGTTGGTTAACCTGATAGAGGAAGTACGCAAACAGGAAAAATGCACGCTGGAAGATGCCGTACGCATAGCACTGAATGAAGTTGTAGGAGCGTATGCGATCGTCGTGCTTGATAAGAAGAACCCAAATCATTTGATCGCTGCGCGTAAAGGCAGCCCGATGGTTATTGGAATCGGTGACGACGAGTTCTTTATTGCGTCTGATGCAGCCCCGATCATAGAATATACAAAGAATGTTGTGTATCTCGACGACCAGGAATATGCCTGCGTGAACAGGGACGGAAGTTTCCTGATCAAGACATTGGGCAACGTAGAGAAGTCTCACGCTATACAGAAGCTCGAAATGAGCCTGGAGGCCATTGAAAAAGGCGGCTACGAGCATTTCATGCTGAAAGAGATACACGAGCAACCCAAGGTGCTTGGTGATGCCATGCGTGGCCGCATGAACGCATTGCAGGGATGGGTTAAGCTTGGCGGAATAACAGAGCACATCAACAGGATGAGCAACGCCGACCGTATACTTATTACAGGCTGCGGTACGTCATGGCATGCCGGCCTTATCGGCGAATACCTTATTGAAGACCTGGCAAGAGTACCGGTTGAGGTGGAATACGCCTCAGAATTGCGTTATCGCAACCCGATTATCAAGGAAACAGACGTTGTTTTTGCTATATCGCAGTCTGGTGAAACGGCAGACACGCTTGCCGCTATTGAAATGGCGAAGGAAAAGGGTGCGCTTATTTACGGGATATGTAACGTGATAGGCTCGTCTATTCCGCGCATGGCACATGCGGGATCTTACACGCATGCCGGTCCCGAAATAGGAGTAGCATCAACCAAGGCTTTTTCTACTCAGGTAACCATCCTGACACTGGCTGCATTACAGCTGGCTGAAGCTAAAGGTACCATATCTACTTCCCGGCTTAGGAATATACTGTATGAAATGGAAACAATTCCGGCTAAAATACAGCAGACCCTTGAGCTGGATGACCAGATACAGAAACTGGCTGAGATATATAAAGACGCCACCAATTTCCTGTACCTGGGAAGGGGATACAACTTCCCCGTTGCCCTGGAAGGTGCATTAAAGTTGAAAGAAATATCTTATATACATGCTGAGGGGTATCCGGCAGCGGAAATGAAACACGGGCCCATCGCCCTTATTGATGAGGAGATGCCTGTAGTGTTCCTGGCTACCAACCAAAGCGCGTATGAAAAGATCGTGTCAAACGTTCAGGAAGTGAAAGCCCGCAGAGGCAAGATCATTGCCGTTGTAAATAAGGGAGACACGCATATCCGTTCACTTGCCGATCACGTGATCGAAGTTCCCGAAACAGATGAAGTGCTCTCGCCACTCATTACCATTTTACCGTTGCAAATGCTGGCCTACCATATAGCTATCCTGCGGGGGTGTAATGTGGACCAGCCCAGAAACCTTGCAAAATCGGTTACTGTAGAATAGAATATATTCTCCGAATTGTTATCTTCGCACGCATAATTTAGAAAACAACTATTTATACATGCCTTATTTATTTACGTCAGAATCTGTGTCTGAAGGACACCCTGATAAAGTCGCGGATCAGATATCCGATGCCCTTGTAGATAATTTTCTTGCCTGGGATGCGAACGCCAAGATCGCTTGTGAAACGCTGGTGACAACAGGCCAGGTTGTACTTGCCGGCGAAGTAAAATGCAACACCTATATTGATGTTCAGACAATCGCGCGTGAGGTGATCACAAAGATCGGCTATACCAAGAGCGAATACATGTTTGAAGCAAATTCCTGCGGTGTGCTGTCTGCCATTCACGAGCAATCGCCCGATATCAACCAGGGAGTTGACAAAAAGAAAAAAGAAGAACAGGGTGCCGGTGACCAGGGAATGATGTTTGGCTATGCCACTAACGAAACAGCAAGCTATATGCCGCTGGCCCTCGATATGGCGCATCTTCTGCTCCGCGAGCTTTCATCCATCCGCCGGGAGGGAAAACAAATGAAATACCTTCGCCCGGATGCGAAAAGCCAGGTGACCTTAGAGTATAACGATGATAACAAACCGGTTCGTATCGACACGGTAGTTATATCTACCCAGCACGATGATTTTGATACCGAGAAGAAAATGCAGGAGCGCATTGCAAAAGATGTGCAGACCGTGCTCATTCCCCGGGTTATCAAGGTATACCCCCAGTACAAGCACCTGTTCAACAAACAGATCAAGTATCACGTCAATCCTACCGGCAAATTTGTTATCGGTGGCCCGCATGGCGATACAGGTCTTACCGGCCGTAAGATCATCGTTGATACCTATGGTGGTAAAGGCGCTCACGGCGGTGGTGCTTTCTCTGGCAAGGATCCCAGTAAGGTTGACCGCTCTGCAGCTTATGCAACACGCCATATTGCCAAAAACCTGGTTGCTGCCGGCGTTTGCGATGAGGTGCTCGTCCAGGTTTCTTACGCTATCGGTGTTGCCAAGCCAATGGGTATCTATGTAAATACTTATGGAACGGCTAAGGTAAAAATGAACGATGGCCAGATAGCTAAACTGGTTGAGCAGGTTTTCGACATGCGCCCTTACTATATTGAGCAGCGCCTGAAACTTCGCCAGCCGATGTACAGCGAATGCGCAGCTTACGGGCACATGGGCCGCGATTCTAAGATGGTGACCAAGACTTTCAGGTCTGCTGATGGTAAAACCAAGACGGTGAAAGTTGAGCTGTTTACCTGGGAGAAACTGGATTATGTAGATAAAGTGAAGAAAGCTTTCAAGCTGAAATAAGCAATAAATACTTTTAAAAGAGCCCCGGTAATTTCGGGGCTCTTTTTATGTTCCGGATTGAGCAAAAAAAATGCCCCGCATTTGCGGGGCATTTTTTTTTGTAAGATTCTCTTTTATTGTTTGGTTATCTTGATCACTTCGCTGATCGCATCGTCAGAATACCTTACGAAGTACATACCAGATGGAAGATCTTGTACATCAATGGTAACATTGTCGGTGTTAACATTACTGGCTCTTACGATCTTTCCGGTCATGTCGGTCATAAGCAGCCTAGCGTTAGCAGCCCTGCCCTCTGTTTTTACGGTTACGGTATTTGTAGCGGGGTTAGGGAATGCATCCAGATAGAACGCACCATTCACCGCATCCTCAATAGAGGTTGATTTCCTAGTCTGGAGCTGTACTGTTCTCCATGGCGACATAGGAACAGGCTCGCAGTATGCACGTATGTGGAAGAACCAATAGGTAGCCGGTGTAAGTCCCTGCAGTTTTACCGAAGTGTAAGTGGTAAAATATCCCTGTTGCGGAGGAATAGGGCTGATGCTCACGGCATATTCATATTTCTTAACGTTAGGTACGGGATCCCAGTTCACGATAGCGGTTGTGGCCTGTATCTTAGCTGTGTCGATGGTTACAGGTGGCATATCGCACGTGGGCAGGGTACAGAACGAATCCAGCATCCATAGGTCAGATATAGTATCGATCGTTTTTGTGCTGGTGCAATTGGTTCTCAGGTGCACATAATAACAAGTATCGGGTATCAGGTTGTTTAATACTATCGGCGGGTTGTACAGTGGCTGATAACCTGTACCCGTCGGATCGGCCTTGGTAAAATCCAGCAGGTATTCCCAGCCCTTAGCATTGTTGTATTTATAAAGCCAGTTAAGCGTCGCGGTGTTGGTCCATATATTAGTCGCAGTGAAGCCATGCGGCACATCGCACGGGATATCGACATCCACACCAAATCCAGCAAGCCACTTGTCCAGAGTGCCGGCAGCTGCCGCTTGTGAGTTAGCGTAATTAAGTCTGTCGTTTGCGGTAAAAACTGTTATCAGGGGAAAGCCGTTAGTTGCGGTAAGGTTAGACACTTCTACAACCAGTGGCAGGGTAGCGTCATAAGTGTACGGTGTGGGCAGGTCAAGTTTTAACCAGCCCAACTGAGCAATCGCAGGCACGGAATAAGACGCGGCAAAGAAAACCTGCGTCATCGGTGTGGTGAGGAATGTAGCGCTGGTAAAGCTGTTCTGGTTGGGCTGTCCCAGCTTAACAGTCAGATTTGTCCAGGTACTGTTGGTTACGTTATCTCTGGAACGGAAATATACCGACGTGATCCTTCCCG
>CAMPKG010000091.1 GCA_946887085.1 uncultured Sphingobacteriales bacterium | reverse complement strand
CAGCACGAACAGGGTTGGCTTGTGCACGTTAGGTTTATTGATCAATGCATAGGCTAAAACAGCACCGATACACACGAACAGCTTAAGGAACGATGATGAATAGACACCCCTCACGAATGCCTCGCCGCGTTTGTTCACCTGGGCTTTTACGAGCCTGTGCGATAATATCGTGAGCACTGCCATTATCACATTGGCTCCCATCAGCACGCCGAAGCGGAAATCAGGCGCCCATATTTTCATGCTGTAAAAAACAGCTGAAAGGACAAAGAACAGGATCACAACAATTACTATAAAATACTTTTTCATTTTTTTGGTTTGTTAAAAGCACTGATCAACTGCCAGAGCGAAACACCGAGCGCAATCAACGGAAGTGTGATCAGGAACACGGGAACTTTCCAGCCCGTCCATTTGTCGGCCTTAAGTCCTATCCACACAGCAGCCAGCATTAGTGCCATCAGTTGTGTACCGAGGCCGATGTATCGCATCGTGGTCCTGTATTTTTCGTTTTCCTGCACAGAGTATCGTTGTTACATAAAATGTCCGCAGCAAAAAATCCCTGCAGCCGACATCAGATGTAGCTGTTCATTGTGATAGGTGTGTAAAACTTAATGGATGGTTAGTTGTGCCTGGGTAGTAATCGCAGTGCAATTTAAAGGATTGCTCCTGACATAAACAAGTGCCGATGGATAAGTTTTTTTCTTATTGTTAAAATAGCGTCACCATTAAGGTGTTGGACTTATACTTATTGCTTTTTTTGTCTATTTTTGGTTGATTGCCATTTCCGTCCGGGTGGTACAAAAACTCCGGGTAGAAATGGCAATATTTTCCCGTGAAATCGGTTATATCATTACTATAGTTAAAGACCAGGTTTTGAACTTTCGAGTTGTATTATTTTCTATTGTTATTTGTCTGTTTGCCCTATCCAGCAGCCAACCTGTTTTTGCGCAGAGGCTGAATACAGACAGCCTGAACAAGGCCCGTCAGCATGTGCTGGACTCGACCCGGGAGGCTCGTCAGCGCGTACTTGATTCTACCCGCACCGCAGTGAAAGCAAGGATCGACAGCGCAAAGCTTGCCCGCCAGCATATCAGCGACAGCCTGACGAAAGTTCGCGAGCACCGCGCCGACAGCATGGCGGCTATACGGAAATACCGCGAGAGCCGGCGGTTCCGGGACAGTGTGGCAAATGTGCGGCAGAGAAGGGTCGATTCCATCCAGTCTGTTCGCACCAAACATTTTCATTCCACAACAAGTGCCCGTCAAGGGGTTTCTGACAGCACGATCGCGCCACGTAAGGCAATCACCGATGCCGTGAAAGCGCGCCAGAAGAAACGTTCTGACAGTATGGCGGCCATACGTAAGTATCGTGAGAGTAAGCGCTTCCAGGACAGTGTGGCGATAGCCCGGAAGGTCAGGCTCGACAGCATACAAACTGTCCGAAAAGCGTTTAACGATAGTGCAGCGCTGGCAAGGAAGGTCATTGCCGACAGCCTCACTGCCATGCGGAAGGCCAAAATGGATAGCGCAACGGCGGTGCGAACCAAATACATGGACAGTGTAAAGGGCGTGCGCACAGCTAAGGCGGATAGCCTGGCAAAGGCAAAAGAGCGGCGAAAGAAGGTACAGGAGCAGCGTGCAAAAGAAAAAGAGCAGAAGCTGCAATTGGCCTTCGAGCTGAAATTGAAGAAGAAGCGGGAGGCCTGGAGCAATGAGAAAATGCTGAAGAAACGCTGGAGTTTACCGAGACGGGCATTGCAGAACACCTTCACGCACTATAACTATTATTTCAATACCGACAGGAAGATGGACGAGGCGCTGGATAATATGCAGCGCGCGCGGCGGGAGAACTATGATTCTACCTTAGGTCTCTTCCCATATGATCCTGACAGGGATTCTTCGCTGCTCTCAGCCGATATGGATAGCATCATCCAGAAGGCATCAGTCGGCATACAGATACATGACCCGCGCACTAAATGGGGCGATGATCTATACTTGCTGCTGGGACAGGCGTACTATTACAAAGGCGACTATGAGAATGCCTCTACGGCATTCAGGTACATAGTTTACCTCGATGAACAGAACAAGAAGAAAAAAGGCGGATCATCAAGGCCATCGAAAATACCGCCCCGCTCGGCAACAACCAAGCCCGGCGGACCGCCATCGATAGCTAAGGCCGACAATAATGGGGCTCTTGATTTCCTGAAACACCAATCAGTCCACAACGAGGCGCTGCTTTGGCTGGCGCGAACTTATACCGAATGGCACCAGGAAGGAAATGCGGAGTCGATCATCGACCTGCTGGAAACAGACCCCAACCTGCCGCAATCGCTGCGGGGGAGATTAGCTCTTGAAAAAGCCTATGTAGCCCTGAGCGAGAATGATCATAAAGTTGCTACCGAGCAACTGGCTATAGTCGCTAATGACAAGACCTTGCCAGACTGGCTTCGCCAGCGTGCGGCTTACCTTAACGGGCAATTGCTGCAGGACAGGTCGGATTATGCAGGTGCTGCAAACTCGTTTGACAAGGTGATCGACCTTCACCCCAAGATCGACATGGATTTCTATGCCAGGAAGAATAAGGCCTATGCCATGATGATGTCTGGTGGTGACCAGGAACAGGCGGTATCTTCATTGAGAAGCGTGCTGAATGATGGTAAGTACGCGCCCTACTACGAGCAGGTTTATTACGTGATGGGCAAACTGGCTGCCAACACCGGGAAAAGCGAGGACGCCCTCATTTACCTGCGCAAAGGACTGGATGCGCCTAAGGCAACAAAAAAACAAAAAGCCCTTTCTTACGCGGCGATGGGAGATGTGTACTATAACCTCCGGGAGTATGTGTTGTCCAAGAATGCATATGATAGTGCAGTGAATCTCGCAGGTGGCTCCAATGACAGTGCCCTTGTAGTGGCCAGGATACGCTCCGGCGCTCTTGGAGATATAACAGGCCCGGTAAGAACAATAAAAACACAGGACAGCCTGCTTGCCCTGGCTTCACTGAGCAATAAAGAACAACTGTCGGCGGTAAGAAAATATATCCGGCAGCTTGAGGACGCCAAAAGAGACAGCGCCTTCAGGGCCGAGAACAAGGGACTGGCTGCTGCTGCAGAACAGGAGGCCACCAATATGTTCCCCGGCAGCGGTGGCAGTTATACTAACTGGTATTTCTCCAATGCGGCACTGATGCAACAGGGGTATAATGAATTCAAACGCAAATGGCCGGGGCGCCCGCTGGTGGATAACTGGCGCAGGTCGGCAGCGCTTTCGATGGCCGGTACTAATTCAAACAACCCATCGAACAATGATGTGGTGACCGATGAAGAAGGCGAGGCGCAGTTTGATGAGAACGGCCTGCCCACGGAGGAAAGCCTGCTGTCATTCATACCAAACGATGGTGAGCGAAAGGACCTTGCGCTGAAACGCATACGCAGGGGTTATGTTGACCTGGCTGCCGCTTATGTAAAACTATTGGAAGATTACCCGCAGGCGATCGGCGCACTGGATACGCTTGATAAACGTTTTCCTGCACACGAGCACAAAGCAGAGAGTATATACCTGCGCTACCTGATCGCGCTCCGGCAGAACAGGCTGAGCGAAGCCCAGCTTCATGCGACGGCGCTGCAAACGCGATACGGAGATACCAAATGGGCAAAACTTGTTCGTCCTACTGAAGATGGGGAGGGACTGCCGGGATCTAACACAGGCGTACCAGTCACTACTTTCTACGACGATACCTATGGTATGTTATTACAGCGCCAGTACCCTGAAGTATTGCAGCGTGCAAAAGACGGACAGCGCACGTATACCGATGTTCGTTATCAGAAAAAGTTCCGCATCATTGAAGCGATAGCTTCTGTAGGCGTCAATGACTTTGACAGGGCCGATACATTGGTAACAGATTTCATCAATAATAACCCTACCGATTCGCTGAGAGCATGGGCTGACGCCGTGCTGGCTTATATCAAAAAGAACAGGCCTGCTACTCCGAGTGCAGCAACCAACCCGCCACCGCTCACTAAGGCGCCTGCCGCAGGCAGTGTGCCACCTACCGACGCCGTAGCGCCAACTGACATGGACGCACTGCCTGTAGATCCGGCAACAGCTCCCGGTGCAGTACCGGCACCTAACGTGACCAAAGTAACGCCTCCGGCCAACCCGCCTGCCGAGTATATGTATAAACCGCAGGAGGAACATTATGTGCTCTTCACGTTCAAAAACATGGAACAGCGGGCCATGGGTGTAAAGGCGGCCATGACCGACTTCAATACATTCAAGTTTGGCAACCTGAAACTTGATTCAAAGACCGAAATAGTAAGTCCTGACCTTGGAATGGTGATCACCCGCCAGTTTGCCAATGCGGGCCAGGCACGGATCTACCTGAACAGCCTGAGAGGTACGGCACAGGTCTTCAGGGAGTACAAGAACAATGAATATGAGCTGCTGATGATATCGGCCAACAACTACCTGAAACTGGTAGGCGACAAAAAGCTGGACGCCTATCTGAGCTTTTATCGCAAAAATTATAAATAGAAGTATCTATAAGACATGACTATAAGCCGTTAATGCAAATTGACGGCTTTTTCGTGTTTGTGATTTCCTTATCTCGCCAAACCGTTGGAATTTTGTAAATTGGGAATACAGATATGGACACAGCGGTAAAACAGGTCTACAATAAGAACGAAGAAGAAGAAAAGAAACTGATCCTCCGGGAATACAGGGCCTTGCTGCGTGCGCTCAAACAGCGCCTGAAGAAAGGCGACAGGACACTGGTAAGGCGGGCTTTCGAGATATCGGTGGACGCGCACAGGGATATGCGCCGTAAATCGGGAGAACCTTATATCCTCCATCCGCTGGCTGTTGCGCGCATCGTGGTGGAGGAGGTGGGCCTTGGTGTTACGTCGGCGATCTGTGCCTTGCTGCACGATGTGGTGGAGGATACGGAAATAACGCTGGATGATATCAAGTCGGAGTTTGGCGAGAAGTACGCGAAGATCATCGACGGGCTCACCAAGATATCGAATGTAGTGGACCTGAAGGCTGATACTACCGTACAAGCTGAGAACTTCAGGAAGATATTGCTGACCCTTGCGGAAGACCCGCGCGTGATATTGATCAAGATGGCGGACAGGCTGCATAACATGCGTACGCTCGAAAGCATGAGCCGCGATAAGCAGCTGAAGATATCTTCGGAGACAACCTATATCTACTCACCGCTGGCTCATCGCATGGGCCTCTACGAGATCAAGTCAGAGCTTGAAGACCTTGCTTTGAAATATACACAGCCGGAAGTGTACTGGGAGATAGCTACCGGCCTGAAAGACACCAAGCGTGAACGTACGCGTTATATCAATGAGTTCATTAAGCCGATCAAAGAAGAGCTCATGGCAAATGACTTTGAGTTCGAGATACAGGGAAGGCCGAAAGCGATACATTCTATATGGAATAAAATGCGCACCAAGCATGTGGCCTTCGAGGAGGTGTACGATCTCTTCGCCATTCGCATCATTTTGAAATCGCCGCAGGAGAGAGAGAAAGAAGATTGCTGGAAAGTTTATTCAATAGTTACGAATTTTTACAAGCCCAGCCCCGAGCGCCTGCGCGACTGGATCAGCGTGCCGAAAGGTAATGGCTACGAAGCGCTGCATACTACGGTAATGGGTCCCGTCGGCCGCTGGGTGGAGGTGCAGATCCGTTCATCGCGTATGAACGAAATAGCAGAGAAGGGACTTGCAGCACACTGGAAATATAAAGAAGGCGCGATATCGCCCCAGGAAAGCAAGCTGGATAGCTGGCTGCAACACCTGCGTGATATACTGAACAACCCTGACACGGATACGCTCGACTTCCTGCAGGATTTCAAACTCGACCTGTTCACAGAGGAGATATACATTTATACGCCCAAAGGAGACATGCGCGTGCTGCCTAAGGGGGCCACCGCGCTCGACTTTGCTTTTGATATTCACTCAGAGCTTGGCGCCCGGTGTATCGGCGCGAAAGTTAATTACAGACTGGTGCCCCTCAGTCACGAGCTGCGCAGCGGCGACCAGGTGGAGATCATCACTTCGATGAAACAAAAGCCCTCGGAAGACTGGCTGGCTTTTGTGACCACTGCAAAAGCGAAATCGCGCATCAAATATTACCTGAAAGAAGAGAAGCGGAAAATTGCCGACGATGGTAAATACATGCTGCAGCGCAAGTTTGAACACATGAACGTGCCGACGTCGGCGCATAACCTGAACGAGCTGTGCGTTTATTACAAGAAACAGTCGCCGCTCGACCTGTATTATGCCATCGCAGTAGGAAGTATCGATGTAAAAGAATTCAGTAAGGAATTTACCGTACACGGAGATAAGCTGCATCAGCCAGCCAAAGAAGTGAAGCTGGAAACCAAAAGCCTTATCTCAGAGGAAACCACGAAACAGAAGACAGCGAAACCTGCGGAGCTTATCATCTTCGGTGAAAGTTCTGATAAGATACTGTACAAACTCGCGCAGTGCTGCCAGCCTATCCCTGGCGATGATGTGTTCGGGTTCATTACTTCGGGCGAGGGTCTCAAAATACACCGGGCCGACTGCCCCAATGCTGCGCAGCTGCTGGCACACTATGGCCACAGGGTAGTGCGTACAAAATGGGCGAAGAACAAAGAGATATCTTTCCTCAGCGGAGTAAGGCTGATAGGCCTCGACGATGTGGGCGTGATCCAGAAGATCACCAATATCATATCAGGCGAGCTCCAGATCAACATGCGTTCTATCAGCATCGACTCTGCCGATGGCATATTTGATGGTACGATAATGGTGTATGTGCATGACAGGGATGAGCTTGATGATCTTTGCCAGCGCCTTGCGAGTATCGAAGGCATCAACAAGGTAGAAAGGCTGGAAGCCCAGGAAGAATAATTATTTGTTTTACAATTACATACAGTCAACGTGCAAACAGCACCTCTCCGATCCTCAGCAAACTCCTCTACTCAAAAGAGCAGCAAAGAACTTTATAGTGAATACCAGGATATACTGCAGAAAGCCGCTGACCTGCAATATGCATCGGCGGTTTTGGGCTGGGACCAGGAAGTATATATGCCGGCGAAAGGTTTTCCCTATCGCGGGCGCCAGTTAGCTACTATGGCGGCGATGGTACACGAACTGGTGACGAGCGAACAGTACTGTGCAGCGCTGAACGAGTTGTCAGGCCGAGACGATCTTACGGATGTGGAGGCGCAGAACGTGCGCCTGAGCATGGAAGACTATGAGAAAAATAAAAAACTTTCGCGCGCGTTCGTGGAGGAGCTGACGCAACAGACGAGCGCCAGCTATAATGCATGGGTCAGGTCGAGGGCTGATAACAACTATGCAACCTATGCTCCGCAGCTGGAAAAAATGATAGCCTTAAAAAAGCAGCAGGCTGATATGTACGGTTATGAACGGCATCCGTATGATGCCCTGCTTGATGATTATGAGAAGGGTGCTACAGTGGCCATGATCGATCCTGTGTTCGAGGATGTGAGGAGGCAATTGTCTCCATTGCTGAAAAAAATACTGGATGCGCCACAAGTGGACGATAGTTTTCTGAACCGCCACTACCCGAGGCAGGCGCAATGGGATTTTTCCATTGAGGTACTCAAGGCGATGGGTTACGATTTTGAAGCTGGCAGGCAGGATATTTCAGAACATCCGTTCACTACGTCTTTTGCCCCTACAGATGTGCGTGTGACGACCCGGGTAGATGAAAATAATTTTGCCTCACTACTCTGGAGCAGTATACATGAAGGCGGACACGCACTGTACGAACAGGGTTTGCCAGAGTCGCAATACGGCATGCCGTTGGGCGCTGCTGTTTCGCTTTCGGTACACGAATCACAATCGCGCCTCTGGGAGAATAGTGTTGGAAGGAGCCTGGCCTTCTGCCAGCATTTTTATCCCATGCTTCAGAAATACTTTCCTGAAACACTAAAGGACGTGAACGCTGGACAATTCTATAAGGGCATAAATAAAGTGGAGCCGTCACTGATACGGACAGAAGCTGACGAGATCACATACCATTTTCATGTGATGATACGTTATGAGATAGAGAAGGCACTATTGACCAATGAGCTGAACATTGAAGACCTGCCTGAGGCCTGGAATGATATGTACAGGAAATACCTGGGTGTTACGCCACCAGACGATAAAACGGGTGTATTGCAGGATGTGCATTGGTCGCACGGCAGCTTTGGATATTTCCCTACCTACTCGCTTGGAAGCTTTTATGCTGCGCAGTTTTTTGAACAGGCGCAGAAAGATAACCCGGAGATCGCTATAGCATCGCAGCAGGGTCAATACAGTGGTCTGCTCAAATGGCTGAGAACGAAAGTGCACCAGCATGGCAGGCGCTACCGCTCCGAGGAGCTGTGTAAGAATATAACAGGCAAGGGCCTTGATCTTACCTCGTTCATGAAGTACGCAACCAATAAGTATGCAGAGGTGTATGAAATAAGGGTGTGATGATGCAACTGGTCCGATATAACGAACCGCTGGAAGCTGAAGAACTTTCTTTTTTGAAGAAGAAAGAACAGAAAGAACGCGGGCAGTATTACAAGCTGATAAAATGGCTGATGATCTTCAGTTTTCTCTGCCCGTTCGTCATAGCATGGCTGCAGGCTATGGAAGGCATGGAAAACCCTTTTTCGTACAGGTCATATTTTGTTGGAGTGTTTTACCTCATGTGTTTCTCCGGAGGCGGGACCTATTTTGTTTACTATTTTAACCTGCGTAAAGTACAGTCGGATATCCATCATAAAACAAAAACTATTGAGCGCGCGCACATCACCCGCAAGCAATTTATGCCGCACAATAATACGTATCATTTTTACATCGATTCGCCAAGCAGGCTAAGCATTGAAGTGACGGCAATTGACTTTAACAGGCTGGATAAGGGCGATGAACTAAGCATCGAGTACACTACGTACTCTAAGATCTATCTGGGTTATTTCTGATACGGTTTAACATTTAGCCAACAGGGCTTTACCAAAGCGTTAGCAAACCGCAGTATAGCTTAGCAGGAAATTTAACCTTATATGAAATTACCTATCTACGCATCAGGCATGTTTTGCCTCGCACTTGCTTCGGCGACACCTTCACTTGCACAGGAATCAGAAAAGGCTAACATTGCTCTGAAACTACCGAAATTCGTTGTTGGCGGGAAAATAGGAATTTCCAATAGCTATGACGCCTATAAAAATGTAGCTGACGTAAATTTGGAATCTAGTATCTTCTTCAGGCATTATTTAGGTAAACATCTTGCGCTGGAAACCGGGTTGGATCACGGTTACGGGACTACCAGGAACCACATCAATAGTTGGACCGGCACTTCCCGCCCTGTATTAACTACTAATGTTTTTACAGTACCGGTACATTTACAATATCATTTTGGTAAACGTGAGCATGCCATACGCCCCTATCTTGGAATTGGCATTGGAATACAGCGAAGGTTTTACAGCGAAAGATTTACATATCACAACGATGAATTTGTTCGTAATCAGGATAGAAATGATGTTATCCTGCAGTTAACTCAAGGGTTGACATGGCAGGTGTCAAAACGATTGCAAATAAACGAGGCATTATATTATAGACATGGCACTTTCCCGCATGTTGGTTTCCAGATCGGGGCGGGTTATACTTTTCTTAAGTAAGAACGCTGCTGGCGAAATCAGGCGAAAATGTTGTAATTTTCTGCTTTAAATCTCATAAGAATGGACAATATGAATTCTCAGCAGCAATACACTGACTACACGGTGGTGGAAACTTCGGCTGCCAAACCGATGGCTAAGGCTTTTATGGCCAATGTGTTTTTATGGATGTTTGCAGCCTTAGGCATATCTGCTTTTTTTGCTATCCTGTTTGCCAATAGCCCCTCATTAATGATGTCGCTGATCAAAGCGGATGGTTCCGGCCTCAACATGCTGGGATGGGGAGTGATGCTGGCGCCTATTGGTTTCGTATTGCTGATGTCGTTAAGGTTTCAGCGCCTGTCTTTACCGTCAATGATCGCACTGTTTATTTCGTTTGCGGTTATCATGGGAGTTAGCCTGAGTTTTACTTTGCTGGCCTACACTGCCTCGTCAGTGGTAGGTGTGTTTGCCGCTTCTTCGGTTATGTTCGGCGTCATGGCAGTGCTGGGTTATACAACTGATAAAGACCTGACCGGTTTTGGCCGCATCATGATGATGGGCCTAGTAGGTATTGTTGTCGCTATGGTCATCAACTGGTTTCTTGGCAGCTCGCAGCTCGATTATATCATCAGCATTGTTGGTGTAATGGTATTCACAGGGCTCACGGCCTATGATGTGCAAAAATTGAAACGCATAGGCGAAGGAGTAGAGTATGAAGGTGTTGATACCACCAATGTAAAAAAGATGTCGGTTATGGGCGCTCTTACATTATACCTCGACTTCGTGAACCTGTTCCTGATGATGCTCCGCCTTTTCGGAAGAAGAGATTAATACAACCATAAATT
>CAMPKG010000090.1 GCA_946887085.1 uncultured Sphingobacteriales bacterium | reverse complement strand
TTCATAATGGCCGATGTCTGCGATCACAATCCGGCCCTCGGCATCAAAGAACTGGTGGTACTTAAAATCGCCGGTTATGAACACATCCGCCCCGGCTCCTACGGCTGCTTTCAGCAAAAAGCTGCCGGAACCTCCACATATGGCTATTTTTTCAATTTTTTTGTCGGGAAGGGCAGTATACCTGATGCAATCGGTTTTCATGTTGCTTTTCAGGAAACTGAGAAAGGCGGTCGGCTCCATTGGTTCTGGGAGGGTGCCTATCATGCCGGCCCCCAACTCCTGGTTGGGATTGGCAAGCTCAATGAATTCAAACGCCACCTCCTCATAAGGGTGCGCCTCGAACAGTGCCTTCATCACCTGGGTCTCTTTGTGGCGCGGCACGATCACCTCTATTTTCACCTCATCCACCCATTCTCTTGACCCGCCCGCCTCCCCTATAACCGGGTCGGCGTCTTTATCTGGTTTAAAAGTGCCCGTCCCGTTCATATTAAAACTGCACTCCCTGTATTTGCCGATATCGCCCGCACCCGCCGCAAACAAGGCGTCGCGAACTTTGTCGGCTGCATTTTGGGGAGCAAAGGTGTACAGCTTGCTCAGGGTATCCATCTTCATTTGCAGGATAGCGGTGTTCTGTAGTCCCAGTTTCTTCGCTATGCGGGCATTCACGCCATTGCGCACATTATCGAGGTTAGTGTGCGAGGCGTAGATAGCAATATCGTTTTTGATGGCTTTGAGTACCACGCGCTCCACATAATTGCGGCCCGTTATGCGTTTCAGTCCTGAAAAAATGATGGGGTGATGTACCAACACCATATTGCAGCCGCGCTGCATAGCCTCGTCCAGTATCTCTTCCGTCGCGTCGAGGCTCAGCAAAACACCTTTCACCTCTGCATTCATATCGCCTACCTGCAGGCCGCTGTTGTCGTAGCTCTCCTGGTAGGCAAGGGGTGCAAAACGTTCGAGCACGGCGATGATATCCTTAACAAGCATTGTATGATTCAATTAGAGAGTGAAAATTAGTTCATTCGCCTTGATATCAACAATAACATTTTAGTCTACCTGCTTCATATTATCTTTGCGCCATGCAAATTCTGGACGGAACAGCGGTAGCTGCCCATATCAAAGGCCAACTGAAACAGGAAGTAGCAGAAATGAAAGCCAAAGGCGGCAAAACGCCCCACCTGGCCGCGATACTGGTAGGCAACGACCCGGCCAGCGAGGCCTATGTAGGCTCGAAAGTAAAGACCTGCGAGGAACTGGGATTTGACTCTACCCTGCTGCGTTTTGAGGCGGATATCACCGAAAAATTTTTGCTGGAACAGGTGAATAAACTGAACCGCGACAACGCTGTGGACGGCATACTGGTTCAGCTGCCATTGCCCAAACATATTTCACCCGATGTGGTGATCAATAATATAGACCCGAATAAGGATGTGGACGGCTTCCATCCAATATCGCAAGGCAAAATGTTATTGGGTCAGCCCAGTTTTTTACCCGCCACTCCGTATGGCATCCTGATGATGCTGGAGCATTATCATATCGATACCGTTGGCAAACACTGCGTGATGATAGGCCGCAGCAATATCGTGGGCACACCAATGACTATACTGATGAGCCGTAATGCCAACCCCGGCAACTGCACGGTGACCATGTGCCATTCTAAAACAAAGAACCTGGCGGAAATGGTAAAACAGGCGGATATAGTAGTTGCAGCCATTGGCCGCCCCCGCTTTGTGACGGCTGATATGGTGAAGGATGGAGCGATTGTGATAGACGTGGGCATTAACCGTATTGAAGACAGCACCCGCAAAAGCGGCAGCAGGCTGGTGGGCGATGTAGATTTTGATAATGTAGCGCCTAAATGCAGCTATATCACTCCCGTGCCGAAAGGCGTGGGCCCCATGACCATCTGCGGACTGATGAAGAACACACTGCTGGCAGCACAACAACCAAAAACAGGATCTAATTAAAGTGAGCGTTACAGGTACACATACCATTGCTTATCCCGTAATGGAGCATTTCTACACCCTGCAGGGTGAGGGCTTTCATTCGGGTAAGGCTGCGTATTTCATTCGCCTCGGCGGATGCGATGTGGGCTGTGTCTGGTGCGATGTAAAGGATAGCTGGGCTGCTGACAAGCACCCGCTCATGAGTGTGGAGGAGATAACGGGAATAGCAGCAGGCAATCCTGGCCGCATAGCCGTGATCACCGGCGGCGAGCCTTGTATGCACGATCTTAAAGCTATCTGCGACGAATTGCATAAAGCAGGCTTTAAAGTACATATAGAAACATCCGGCGCGCACCCGCTCAGCGGCGATCTTGACTGGATCACGCTATCTCCGAAAAAATTTAAAGCGCCGCTGGAGGAATGTTTGAAGACAGCGGATGAGCTGAAGATAGTGGGTTACACCAGCTCCGACTGCACAAGGGCGGAGCAGTATGAGGCGAAGATGAAACCCGGCTGTCGGCTATACCTGCAACCCGAATGGAGCAGGAAAGAAGAAGTTACACCGCTCATCATCGACTACATTAAAGCACACCCGCAATGGCAGCTGTCCATGCAAACACACAAATACATAAATATACCATAGGCTAAATGACAACTGCAGAAGCGATCATTCTCGGAATAGTAGAAGGTATAACGGAATTCCTGCCCGTATCCTCCACCGGGCATATGATACTGGCCAGCTATTTCATGGGCATCGAGAACGATCCTTTCACAAAAATGTTTGAGGTGTGTATACAACTGGGAGCTATACTATCTGTGGTCGTACTATACTGGCGCAAATTCGTCAACTTCCGTTCATGGATGTTTTATGTGAAGCTGGCAATTGCGGTTGTACCCGCACTGGTACTCGGCTTCCTGTTCAATGATGCTATCGAGTCCTTACTGGAAAGCCCTGCAACGGTTTCTATATCCTTGATACTGGGTGGTATCGTTCTACTTTTCATCGACAGAGCTTTTAAAAACCCCGAGATACATTCGGAGCCTGACATTACACCTAAGAAAAGTTTTATGATCGGCCTCTGGCAATGTATATCTATGATACCGGGTGTTAGCCGCAGCGCTGCGTCTATCATCGGTGGTATGCAGCAAAAACTCTCAAGGAGCGTCGCCGCGGAATTTTCATTCTTCCTTGCTGTGCCTACCATGGCCGCTGCAACAGGATATACACTGATACTAAAAGACTGGCAGGTGAACGGCGCGGAAATAAAAGGTTATGAAATGCTCACACAATCGAGCGAGAACCTGGTGGTGTTTGGTATAGGTGCGCTGGTTTCTTTCATCGTAGCCATGATAGCCATCAAAACTTTCATCGCGTTCCTGCAAAAGAATGGCTTTAAGGTGTTCGGCATCTACCGCATCATTGCGGGCCTCATCATGCTGCTGGTGTTGGGCTTTAAAGACTAGGCCTCTTCGGGTTTCCAGTGCTCGAACAGTAAATTCAGGTAATGGTTCTCTTCGTTGGTGATCACGTTATCTGCCTTTGTCAGCTCGATGGCGAATTGTATCAGGTTGTAACGCTCTTCCTCAGTAGCATCGTCGTAGAAATCATCCATCATTTTCAGGAAATGCTTCTCCCATTCATTGGGGCGGAGATTGCTGATGATGGCCATTTCCCGGTCCAGGTTCACGCGGAAGGGAAACTCCTCCGTTAAGTAGGAACGAATGACCTCGTCTTCAGCCGCCCCGATCCGAAAATCTACAGCTGAAAGGATCATCAGTAAATGATAACCCGCAATGGTCTTATTCGTTCTATTGTTAGGCATATATAAAAATATTCCCGCTAACTCTGGGCAGCCAGCAGCAGGTCGAGGTCAGTGTATTTAAAATTAAAACGTTTGGCGATGGGGGCGTTGGTCACGCAGCCCTTATACAGGTATACCCCATTGCGTATACCGCGTTTGGCATGTATCACTCCTTCTACGCCGCCCATATCGGCACACTGCTGCACTATCGGCATCAGTACATTACTGATAGCACGCGAGGCCGTGCGCGATACACCAGAAGCAATGTTCGGAACGCAGTAGTGTATTACATCGTATTTCCTGAATGTAGGGTTCTCGTGCGTCGTAAGCTTCGATGTCTCAAAGCATCCGCCGCGGTCTATACTCACGTCGATGATCACAGAGCCGGCTTTCATATTGCCTACCATTTCATCAGTCACTACTACAGGAGTGATACCATTGGATGGTTTCAGCGCGCCTACTGCCACATCTGCATTGCTCAAATGCTCAGCCAGTGTTACCGGGTCGAGCACAGATGTAAAGCAGCGGTGGCCAATATTATGCTGCACCCGCATGAGGCGATAAATGGAGTTGTCGAATATCTTCACCGAGGCTCCAAGGCCTAATGCAGTACGCGCAGCAAATTCGCCCACGATACCTGCACCTATGATGAGGACTTCGGCAGGCGGCACGCCGGAAATACCTCCGAGCAATACGCCTTTTCCCTTATGTACGTTGCTTAAATATTTTGCAGCTGTAAGTATGGCCGAGCTACCGGCTATCTCACTCATCGAGCGGACGATGGGGTAACTCCCGGCATCGTCTTTTATCGACTCGAAGGCTATAGCAATGATCTTTTTCTGTATCAGTGTTTCCAGCATCTCCGCCTTCAGGAAAGGAAGATGGATGGGAGATATCACCACCTGGTTGGGTTGCAGCAGGGCTGCCTCCTCTTCATCTATCGGTGCCGATTTGATGATGGTGGTGGCCTTGTACAGTTCCACTTTGTCGTATACGATACGCGCACCAGCTTCACTATAGTCGCTGTCAAAATAAAATGAGCCTTCGCCCGCGGCGTGTTCTACCACCACCTCGTGGCCGTTGTTCACTATCACCGATACTGCTTCCGGCGTTAAAGCCACACGGTTTTCCTGGAAAGACGACTCTTTAGGTATACCTATAAAGAGCTGCCTTTTTTTGGGCAATATTTCCAGTGCTTCCTCTAAAGGAACGTAGGAGAATGATGGTGAAATGTACGGTCTTTTGCTCATGCCTGTCTCGTGTTGTCGAAAGGGCAGAAAAATACGAAACTCCTTTCGATTTAGGAAGTACTTTAACATGTCAGTGTAATGTTAACGTTCTCCGAAAGCCTTACAAATACTGCATCGCACTATGGTATTGTGGCTTTAAATTCTATTTTTGTGACAGTGAACCGCTTGTATGCTTAGACAGTCGCAGCAGCAAAGATTACTTCAAAAACTATCACCCCAGCAGATCCAGCTCATGAAACTGCTGCAGATACCTACTGCCAACCTTGAAGAACGGATAAAGGAAGAAATGGAGGAAAACACTGCTCTCGAATACCAGGCCGAGGGGGAAGAACCGAACGACGAATACAACCTGAACGACAATAACGAAAGCGAGTTGGAGGGCGAGACCGAGGATGTAGAGCTAAGCAACGACACTGCCGAGAAAGTAGACCTGGACGATTTCCTGCGGCGGGAAGACGATGATGGCGGTGGTTATGACTATAGTGATGATTATTACGGTGGCGGCGATACTGAAAAAGCGGAATCCCCGGTAAGGGTGGAGACCAATTTCCACGACCACCTGCTGGACCAGCTGGGCATGCTGGAACTGGACGACCGGACACATAGAATTGCAGAACAAATAATAGGCAGTATAGATGAGGACGGGTACCTGCGCAGGGAGATAACCGCGCTGGTAGATGACCTGGCTTTCGGGCAAAATATTTACACTTCTGTCGAAGAGGTCAATGATATACTGCAACAGATACAAAACCAGTTCGACCCGCCGGGCGCAGGTGCCTGGACCTTGCAGGAATGCCTGCTGCTTCAACTGAAGCGCATGAACCCGCAAACCAAGCCGGTAAAAAATGCCATCACGATCATTGACAAATACTTCAATGAGTTCATCAAAAAGCACTACGATAAAATACAGCGCCAGCTGGGCCTGAATGCGGAGCAGTTCAAAGAAGTGATCGGCATCATCATCAAGCTGAACCCTAAACCGGGCTCTGCTTTTGCCATAGTTAATAAAGCGGAGAGTTATATAATCCCCGACTTCTTTGTCTTTAATAATAACGGTGTTCTAGAGCTTTCACTCAACGCCAAGAACGCGCCCGAGCTGCACGTGTCTGCCGGGTACAAAGAGATGATGCGCGCTTACGACAGAAGCGATAAAAAAGACAAGCGCCAGAAAGAGGCACTGATCTTCATCAAGCAAAAACTGGACGCAGCCAAATGGTTCATAGACGCCATCAAGCAGCGGCAACATACCCTGCTGCAAACCATGCAGGCCATCATAGATTTCCAGCGCGAGTTCTTTATCACGGGCGACGAGACATCCCTGAAACCGATGATCTT
This sequence comes from uncultured Sphingobacteriales bacterium, assembly GCA_946887085.1. The sequence continues at coordinate 4,243 of CAMPKG010000090.1, read as the reverse complement.
AAAAGACATCGCGCAAAGGACTTTACTGGATGTGTCTACTGTCTCACGCGTGGCCAACAGTAAATTTGTACAAACCGAATTCGGCACCTACAAGCTCAAATATTTCTTCTCAGAAGCCCTGCAGACCGAGAGCGGCGAGGAAGTATCGACCCGCGAAGTGAAAACCATCCTCAACGAGATCATCGGCGGCGAGAACAAACGCAAGCCCTACTCAGACGAGAAGCTGACCGATATGCTGCAGGAGAAAGGCTATAACATCGCCCGCAGAACAGTGGCTAAATACAGGGAGCAGCTGAATATACCTGTGGCGAGGTTGAGAAAGGAATTATAGCCCAAGGCCCCTCCAGGCCTCCCCCAGGGGGAGGAAAAAAATATCACTGAGTTTTTTTATTGATCTTCTTCGCAACAGCATCCAGCGTTGCATAAAACTCTTCACCGAATTTTCGGATGATGGAATCTTTCAGGAATTTATAAACGGGGACTTTCAATTGCTCCCCAAGCTTACATGCAGGCCTGCATAGTTTTTTGCGTGGCTCATAATTCACAGCCTCATAACCCGGCATTTGTTTGATGCGTATTGGGTAAAGGTGGCAGGAAATAGGTTTCTGAAAATCGATCTTTCCGTCCTTCCATGCTTTTTCTATACCGCACTTCACTATGCCCAGTTCATCGGTGTAGGCATACACGCAAATGCCGCCATCAACAGTAGGTGTTACAAATCCATACTCGTCGTCGATGGTATGGTTTCCCTGCTTTTCGATCTCGGCGATGTATTCGGGAGCCAGGTAAGGCTTTACCTTGGGGTATATTTTCTTGATGATCTTCGTTTCGTCCTCTGTAAGAGGCGCACCACAGTCACCATCCACGCAGCAGCCGCCTTTGCATGCATTCAGGTCGCATACAAATTGTTCGGTTACCACCTCATCACTTAGCAGCACATTCTCTATTGCTATCATTCCCCGCGGGCATTACATGTTTAAGTAGTTCATGAGCGACTTGTAACGGTCCATCATATCTTCCTGGTGCGCACGCTCTCCATACACTTCCTTCACCACGTATTTATAACGCTCGAATGAAGAAGCGAGTCCCTCGAGATTTGTACGGTTGGTCTTCAGCGTTATTTCCAGCTTTTGAGTAGCAGTATTGGAAAACAGCTGAGAACTGATGATCAATACATCCTCATTCTCGCAAATGCGGGCTATCTCGTGCAGGCTGTAATTATTAGGTTCAATCTCCAATACTATGATACCACCTGGATTGTCGAGGCCGGAATTTTCGGTCACATACTTCAACAGATCGTTGATGGTGATGGCGCCAAGGTATTTATTCTCGTTGTCTATAACCGGAACTATAGACAGCTTTTGCTGGTTGGCTATCTTCAAGGCATCGTACGGATGGCCACTGGCAAAAACTGCCGGGCGGTAGTTAAGAAAATTTGCCTTGCCCAACTGTATGTCAGGGTTCTCCCAGTCGAGCACGTCGGTCTCCTGCACCAAAGCCATATACTGGTCTTCCATCACCAGCGGCAGTTGGGTGAAATTATTCTCCTCCATCAGAGTCAGGGCTCTGTTGCCTGTATCTGAAGGGAGCAGGGTAGGTACTATGGGTGATATTAATTGTTCTATTACCATTTTTCTTTCACGTTTTCAGCCGCTCTTATATATAGACATTACAAAACTTACACCAGTTTAAAACCCGCGTAACTTTCTAACAATGAAATGACAAAATTTAAGAGAAATTTTATCCTTTGTGCTTTTCGAGGAATGAATCCAGTATGCGGTTGAATTCACCAGGCACTTCCATCATCGGCGCATGGCCACATTTATCTATCCAATGGAGCTCTGAATTGGGTATCAGCGATTTGAATTCCTCGGCTACCATCGGAGGTGTGATCGTGTCATTTTTTCCCCAGATCAGGCAGGTAGGAACTTTTATCTCTTGCAATTCATCGCCCAGGTTGTGACGAATGGCCGACTTAGCCAAAGCTATGATTTTTATAGCTTTCAACCTATTATTTACAATAGAGTAAACCTCGTCTACCAGCTCTTTGGTAGCTACCTTCGGATCGTAAAAGGTCAGTTCTGTTTTCTTTTTGATGAACTCGTAGTCGCCACGCTTAGGATAAGTTTCGCCCATACCGTTCTCGAACAGGCCAGAGCTGCCGGTGAGCGTAATGGTCATGACCTTGTGCTGTTCCCTGAGTGTATAAACGAGGCCTACGTGGCCACCGAGTGAGTTACCCATCAGGTGTACTCTTTTCAGGCCGCGTGCCTCTATGAATTTCTGTACATGCTTGGCCAGTCCGTTCACCGAAGTGTCGAGCACCGACAGGTCGAAAAGGGGCAACATGGGTATAAGGACGGTATGTGTAAGGCGGAAATGATCAACCAGGTCCATAAAGTTGCTGAGCGCTCCAAAAAGGCCGTGCAACAGTACCAATGGCTCTCCCTCTCCCTCTTCTACATACTTAAATTTGCCTAAGTGTTTGATTTCGTATTGCATCAGGCGATAATATCAATGCGCTAAAATAGTATTGTTTCTCAGAAAATCATAGAATACCGGCCACGCGTGTTAGTTTTTGGTGTTATTTCTGCATTATATGCTTCAAATGCAGTTTTTCACATTTTATGCTGATTCCGTTGACGTAAATTTGCCGTGCATTTCAGTGCTTTATGCTCCAGCAATATTGCCCCTCGCTTACGGACTACCGCAGGCTCATAACTAAAGAAGTAAAAGTTGGCGACCTGCTACTAGGTAACGGCCACCCTATCCGCATTCAAACGATGACCACCACGGACACCATGGATGCGGATGCCACAGTGGCGCAAACCATCCGTTGCATAGAGGCAGGCGCCGAATTGGTGCGCATTACCGCCCCCAGCAAAAAAGAAGCGGAGAACCTGGCGAAGATAAAAAAGCGCGTTCGCGCGGCAGGATATAACACACCGCTTATTGCCGATATACATTTCACCCCCAATGCCGCAGAAATTGCGGCACGCCTGATAGAAAAAGTGCGCGTAAATCCCGGCAATTATGTCGACAAAAAGAAGTTCGACATAATTGAATATACCGATGCGGAATATCATGAAGAGATAGAACGCATCCGTGAAAGATTCACACCGCTGGTGCGCATCTGTAAAGAATACGGCACAGCCATGCGCATAGGCACAAACCATGGCTCGCTGAGCGATCGCATCATGAGCCGCTATGGTGATACCCCTATAGGCATGGTGGAAAGTGCGATGGAGTTTCTGCGTATTGCACGTTACGAAGCTTATCACAACATTGTGCTGAGCATGAAATCGAGCAACCCACAGGTGATGGTGCAGGCTTACAGGCTGCTCATACAAAAAATGGATGAAGAGTTTGGCGAGTGCTATCCGCTACACCTGGGCGTAACAGAAGCAGGAGATGGTGAAGACGGACGTATCAAGAGCGCAATAGGTATCGGGACTTTGCTGGAGGATGGCATTGGTGATACTATACGCGTGTCGCTGACTGAAGATCCCGAATTTGAGATACCTGTTTGTAAAGATATTGTTGGCCGTTACCAGGACAGGGAGCAACATACACCAATTGAACCGCTCAGCAACGAAGAAAAGATAAAACTCCCGTACAATCCTTTTAGCTATAAACGTCGCGAAACCGACGCGGTTGGCCGGATAGGCGGACATAATGTGCCGGTAGTTGTTGCCGATTTTATGGATGCGGAGAGCATAACACCAGCGGATCTGGAATCTATTGGTTATCGCTATGATGTTGCATCGGATAAATGGAACATCAACGATGCAGCTGCTGATTTTATTTACGCAGGCAAAAAAACAATTGACTTCGCTCTGCCGGGAACATTGCAGGTTATCTGCGATCATGATACATGGCGAAAGGCAGAAGATAAGACTGGGCTTCATCCCGTCTTCAAGATGCAGGACTATCTCGACAATAACGAACCACTCCGCCAACTGCACTTTGCTGTGGTAGATGCTAATGTTGCCTGGAAGTTATTGCAACAGTTTATTGCCAAAGCGAAAAATGAAAAATACCTGGTGCTTTGCGTGGAGAGCTACAACACGCATAAAATGCCGTCAGTTCGCAGGTTTCTCATCGAGCTGATGCGACAAGAGGTGCAGTACCCTGTAATACTTTGCGGCGAGAACAGCAATAAAACAGTGGATGAACAACTGATAGATTTTGCAACGCACACGGGCGGCTTATTGCTCGATGGTTTTGGTGATGGCATCTGGCT
>CAMPKG010000089.1 GCA_946887085.1 uncultured Sphingobacteriales bacterium | reverse complement strand
GCACCGATACCATTGAAATGACGGTTATCAACAACATTATAGTGCCATCGGTAGAACTTACTGCCAATCCGCCTGAGCCAAGGCCGGGACAGAGCGTCACCTTTAGTGCTACGGTAACCAATGGAGGCTACAAACCAACCTACCAGTGGAGGCGTAACGGCAATGACATCCTCGGCGCTATCTATGCCACCTGGAGTGCGAATATGCTGCACCCTAACGACTGGATCAGTTGCGTGGTAACCAGCAGTGATCTTTGCGCAAATCCCAAAACAACAGTTGACTCGATGATGATCGGCTTCCCGACATCCGTTGGCAACGTCGGCAACAAGGAAGGCATCGGCCTCTACCCCAACCCAAACAACGGCAGCTTCACCATCACTGCAAACATTGCGACGAAAACAGCAACACTGGAAGTGGTGAGCGCTATCGGCCAGGTGGTATACGCAGAAGAGTTGAACACTGGCAACGGCAGCATCAGCAAACAGGTAACCCTGCCTGCAAGCGTGGCCAATGGTGTGTACATGCTGAAAGTGAAAACAGGGGAAGAAGCCAATACACTCAGATTTACTGTAAGCAGGTAACGTACTGCTTTTATAAACAAAGCCTCCGCTACAGCGGAGGCTTTGTTATTTTATGATCGCGAATTGATTAATGTTATCGACCGCGTTTTTCGCCAGCCGGTGCATGGTATCAGCGTCCAATTGCTGGAAACTATCATCAATGTTTTCAAATTCTTTAAATTCGTCATAGAGCCTCGCGAATTCCTCCGCGGTGATTTGTTTATCCAGCAGCTCGCGGTTCAGCACATACACTTTAAGGACATCGTCCAGCAGTCCGGCTACCTCATTAGCGCCAATTTTTTCCAGCCACTCAGGCATATTCAGCAGTAAGCCAACATAGCCATTTTGAATGAACTGGATGAATCCTCCCTGAAATACTTGCAGCCGTATATAATCGTAAGAAAGCATTAGCTGCTGCCCTTCCGACAGTTCGTCCATAAATGTGAAATCCTGCCGCTTGTACATTTCTTCATGCAGCGGCTGCACGAACAGGTCGAAGATATCCTGCGTGTTGTCTTCAGCAACTGCTTTGTCAAGGTCGGCTTGCTTTATTTCAGGTAGAAACTTACTCTCCATACATTTGTAAAAGTATGAAAGAAGCCAAAGACCTTTTCTCAAAACAGGCAACAAATTATGCGGCCTACCGGCCGGTGTACCCGGATGCGCTGTACGACTTCCTTTTCAGCATCACACAACGGTTTGATTCTGCATGGGATTGCGGAACCGGGAACGGGCAGGTGGCTAACCGGCTGGCAGAAAAATTTGAGACAGTTTACGCAACCGACCTCAGCGAGAAGCAGATCGACAACGCGATAAAGAAGGACAACATTATCTATAAAGTAACGCGTGCAGAACATACGGACCTGCCCGACGACAGCGTGGATCTCATAACTATAGGCACAGCATTGCACTGGTTTGATTTCGATGCTTTTTACATGGAAGTGAATCGAGTAGCAAAACCCGGTGCACATATTGTTGCCTGGGCATATGCACCCTTCAGATCGGAAACGGCGATAGATAACATACTTGACAATTTTGTGTACAACATCCTCGGACCTTACTGGGACCCTGAACGCAAATGGGTGGACGAAGGATATCAGACGATCCCATTCCCGTTTGAAGAAGTGCCCGCACCACCACTGAACATAAAGATGGAGCGTACCCTGGAGCAATTCATTGGCTTCCTGCATTCGTGGTCGAGCGTGCAGCATTACATCAACAAAAACGGCGCAGACCCCGTAGCTATCATATTAGCTGACCTGAAGGGCCATTGGCAGCAGGGTGAAACCAAACAGCTTGTGTTCCCGCTGTTTATCCGTGCCGGTAAGGTCAACAAATAGGCGACAATCATTATTCGTTTCTCACTTCGTTGAAGTTTGAGTAATTTTCGCCCATGGAAAAAAAGGAAAGGGCGCCTGTTTATTACAGCGAGTACCTGCAACTTGATAAGATCCTGGATGCGCAACTGCCCGAAAGCGGCAAAGAGGGTATCAAGGCCGATGATGAAATGCTGTTCATTATCATTCACCAGACTTATGAATTATGGTTCAAGCAGATACTGCATGAACTGGACGTGATCAGGGAAATATTCAAACAACCAAACATCCCGAATAATTCTCCCGATATATACAATTCCGTACACCGCATGAAACGTGTATGCCGTATCCTCGACATCACTGTAATGCAGATGAGTGTACTGGAAACAATGACACCGCTCGACTTCCTCGATTTCCGCGACCTGTTGAGGCCTGCCTCGGGTTTCCAAAGCATACAATTTAAAATACTGGAAGCGACACTTGGATTACCATACCAGCAAAGACATGGACAGAATTATTATCTCTCCCAATTGAACCAGGGAGATATAGATCGCGTGAAAAAAGCCGAATCGCAGGAATCATTGTTGGTGCTTATCAACCGCTGGCTGGAGCGCATGCCTTTTGCAAAAGACAGCTACTGGCAGGAGGCTGCGGGTGTAGATTTCTGGCGGCAATACCGTGAAGCTTATGCAGGCAATCTTTCAGAAGTGGAAATGCAAAACCTCAAAGGCTTCGACGCATTGCTGATGGATGATGAGAATTATCCTAAGGAACGCCGCTTCAGCGCAGATGCCAGCAGGGCTGCTTTATTCATCATGCTTTACCGCGACTATCCCCTGCTCCACCTGCCGTACGAACTTGTAAGCGGCCTGCTGGAGATCGATGAGTTGCTTTCCATGTGGCGACACAGGCATATACACATGGTGCAGCGCACTATTGGCAAGCGCGTGGGTACAGGCGGCAGCACAGGCGCAGAATACCTGCGCGGCGCAGCGGACAGTCACTATATTTTTAAAGAACTCGCAGAGCTGACGTCGTTCCTGGTTTCGCGCAACCACCTGCCAAAGCTTCCGGAAAAACTGGTAAACGGCCTGAGCTACAACTAACCTAACATGCCGTTTGCAATAGAGATAAAAGACCTCAAAAAACACTATAAGGGCGCGTGGACCCCTTCGCTCGACGGGCTATCCCTCAATGTGGAGCGCGGACAAATAATGGGTTTGCTCGGACCAAATGGTGCAGGTAAAACTACTACGATCAATATACTTTGCGGGCTGGTGATGCCAGACTCCGGCGAAGCGCGCATATTCGGCAAAGACTGCGTGAAGGATGTATTGAATATACGCCGGGTAATCGGAGTTGTGCCACAGCAGATAGCATTATTCACACATCTCACGGCCTCAGAAAACTTCAGGTATATAGGCAGACTCTACGGATTGCCGGAACAAACCATTACAGAACGCTCGGGTAGATTATTGGAACGTCTTGGCCTGGACAAACATGCCGATAAGCGTGTAAGCAGGTACAGCGGGGGTATGAAACGCAGGGCAAACATCATTGCATCGCTGCTGCACGACCCAGAGTTATTAATACTTGATGAGCCAACTGCCGGTGTAGATGTGCAGTCGCGGGCGCTGATACTTGAATTTTTGGAAGAATACAACAAACTGGGCAATACCATTCTTTACACCTCTCACCTGATGGAGGAAGCCGAAAAAATATGTGACGAAGTGCTGATCATCGATGAGGGCAAATACGTGATCAGCGGCGCACCGAAAACACTGATCAGTGAAACACAGGATTGCAAACGGCTGGAAGATGTGTTCCTGCATTACACGGGCCACTCAGTAAGAGATTAACATGCTGAAGAAGATATACGCTACTATAGTAAAGGAATGGATCATGCTGCTGCGCGACGTTGGCGGATTCATGCTGCTGTTCATCATGCCGGCAATACTCATCGTGGTAATGGCATTGGTACAGGATGGCCCGTTCAAAGACTACCAGGAAATACGTTTCGACCTGCTGTTGGTAGACAACGACGGCGGCAGCCTGGCGCAGGAGATAAAGCGCGGCCTCGGTGAGAGCAAGAACTTCAACATTGTTGATAGAATAGATGGCAAACCTCTGACAGATGCTCAATTAAAAGCCCTGTTAAACGAGGGCAAATACACCATCGGTATCGTTATACCTAAAGGCGCTACTGCCGAGGTAGTAAACTCAGCCAATATCCTCGCCAATACGATCTCAAGGAAACTCGGGCTGGGAACATTGCCGGAACGCGAAGTGCGTGACAGTGCCTACATCCGCATGTATTTCGACCCTGTCTCCAAACCGACGTTCAAGCTCTCTATTACCAATGCGCTGGATAAGTACATTACTTATTCATGCAGCAATATCCTGGTAAAACGTATGTCGAAGCTGAGCAAAGTGGCCGGTGATACGATGGCGCCAACAACCGATTTCAAAAAAGTATTCAGTGGCATTGGCATCAAAGAAGAGCCTCTCAACGACAAAGGCGAATACCGGTACTATGTAAACTCAGTTCAGCACAACGTACCCGCATGGGCAATATTCGGTATGTTCTTTATCGTACTGCCGATCCTTACGCACACCATCCGCGAACGCGAGGAAGGCAGCGCCTTACGCCTGGAACTGATACCGATGGCTTTCCGTGGAGTAGCCATGGGAAAAATATTATTCTATACGATCATTTGCACGGTGCAGTTCATTTGCATGTTTTGCATCGGCTTATGGATACTACCATTGCTTGGCCTGTCAAAACTATATCTCGGCATAAATCCCTGGGTGCTTTTACCGGTGGCTATCTGCATCGCGTATGCGGCCACTTCTTATGGCTATTTTGTAGGTGCTGCATTTAAAACCATTAACCAGGCTACCCCATTCGGGGCTATCTCGGTGGTGTTGCTGTCAGCTATGGGCGGCATATGGGTACCAATAGAACTGTTGCCGCCCCTGATGCAGAAAATAGCTTTGATATCTCCACTGCATTGGGGACTCGATGCTGTTCACCAGATCATCCTGCGCAACGGCAATTTTAACGACGTAACGAGGCATATGGGTATACTACTTAGTTTCGGTACCGTACTCTGGCTTATCAGCATTTACCTCAACAGGGCACGCAGGTATTCTTTCTAAGGCTTCTTCAAAACAAAGATCAGGTTGGCGGTGAGTTTGGTATTATCCAAAACCTCCATCGACATTCCGTGCTTTTCTGCGAAGGAATCGATAAATGCGCGGCTGATGTAGTGGAGTTTGTTCTGCGTTTTGTTGAACTTGAATATCCGTGTGGAAAATAGCTCGGTTGCCTTGGTGCCCTTGATCCGGTCACGAAGTTCCATCACTCCGTCACGAATGATGAGCCTTCCATCTTCATTCAACGCATTGTAACATTTCTCCAGCAACGCTTCCTGCTGTTCAGGCAACAGGTAGTGCAACACATCACTTATAATAATGCCATCACAGGGCTCCAATTCAATTTTGGTAAGATCACCCTGCCGGAACTGAATATCTTCATCACGCACAAAATTGTTTTGCGCCGTTTCGATCTTTTCGCCATCATAGTCGATACCGGTAAAATTACGTTCGGGAGCAGCCCAGTGCAGCATGTAAGTCATAAAGCCATATCCGCAACCGAGATCATAGAACCTGCCTTCACGTGGCAGCAATTGATGAAACTGTTCATAGTAACCCTCCAGCTTTATCTTGATACGGCAATACCATTCCAGCGTCGGACCCTTATACGTGTAACTTCGTATAAGGCGTTCTTTGAAATAAACAGGTGTTTCGTTCGTTTCTTTGACGGCAGCATGTTGCCGGCGCATCCACCTGCCGATCAACTTTGCCCGTTCGCTGTACGTACTGCCAAAACTTGCGTCATCCGGTTTTATTCGTGGATGTATGTAAACAGAACAAGTGCCATTCTTCAGCTGAAAATCTCCTTTCTGCATAGTGTAACCGATACCATGCAATACCAGCGGCACTGTATCAAGTTTCAATTTTTCAGCTATGAAGAAAGCACCTTTGTGAAAGCGTTTAATGGTGTCGTCATAGGAGCGCGTGCCCTCCGGAAAAACGACGACCGAATAACCCCTGTTCACAAGATCCCTGAATGGCTCTATGCTATCCTCGGCGCCGTCGGCAACAGGATAATATTCTGCCATGCGCACTACAGCGCCAAACACCGGCGATCTCCAGACCCATCGGTTGGTCATCAGCACCAGTTTGGGATGTAGCATGGTAGTACAAAGAATATCCAGGAATGAGGTATGGTTAGCAACATATACCGCAGGCTTTTGAAAATCCTCACCGGAGAGGTTGTAGACACGCTTGCGTACGTTGCCCATGATGTACATCATGCTCCAGGTATACCGGCTCACCCAGGCATGAAACCAGTATCTGGCCTTTTCTTTATTGAAGGGCCAGAGTTTGGTAAGAATAACACCGAGCAGCGTTAGTACCAGTGAACCAATAAAAAAATACGAAAAAGCAAAGAGCGATTTAATGAAACTCCAAAGCGTAAAAGGCAAAAACTTTTTATCAATGCGATTTTGGATGAACCAGTTGAAAAGGAATGGCTGCAACGTCTGTGAGATGAATAGCACACAAACCAGACCTGTGACCGAAATAAAAGCGATAGAACGAAGCGCGGGGTGTTTTGCCAGCAACAATACACCCAGTCCGATAACAACAGTTACAGCTGAGACATAAACAGCTGCCCGTACCGAAGTAAGTTTTTGCTTGCCGTGTTTATATTTTTCCAGCAACCCGTCCATCGTAAAGATGGTATAATCATCACCCAAACCGAATATTAATGACGAGATAATGATGTTGACGATGTTGAACTGCAAACCCAGTAAGGACATTAATCCCAATATCCAGACCCAGGATATAGCCATGGGCAGAAACGCGATGATTGCCAATTCTATTCTGCCATAACCCAGCAGCAATGCAAAAAACACAATGAGCGATGAATACAGCGCGATATTGGTGAAGTCCTCGTTAAGGATGCCCACGAGTTGCGAGGCTGCCTGCTGGCGGTCAGTAACAGTTACAGCATGCTCGCCCGACAAATAATCGAATACCGCCTTTCGGTGCTCCTGTGGAACCTTCAATGCGGCAATAGAGTAATGGGCATCGCCGCCGGCAGAAAAACCGCCGGGAAACAATGACCTCAATAACAAATTGCTCTCGTCATCGAAAGTTGAATAATCCCTATTGATGTTCCCCGCAAAACCGGCAAATGCACTTACAGTAAAACCCTCCCTGGCGGCTGCGTCGTTGACTGCTGTCAAAACCTGTTGCTGTTTCTCCCGCGTCCAGAAATGTTTCCAGCGCTGTATCCGTTTTTGCTGTTCTTGTTTTGATGGCAGCAGCAATGTGGGTGTTGATACACTTCTGACCCATCCCCTACCGGTAAGTGAATCTATTTTACCAGAAATCGTTTCGAGTTTCTGTAAGGCATCTTCATCGGCATCGCCCTCCGCAACTACAAAAACCGAGCTGATAGCAAATGTGTTGGCCTTGCTTACTTCCTCCTGCGCCTTCTGCATTTTGGGTGAGAGGTAATTGAGATGCATCAGGTCGCTGTCGAATTGCACATCGCCGGCGAAGTAGGCCATCACCGGTGTCAGCAGAAAAATGGACAGTATCAACCATTTATTCTTTTCAGGCCTCCACAATGCGATCTTATCGAAGATCGTAGTGCGCTCTTTCGCTTTGCCCACACCCAGCGGCAGGTGCGGCAGGAATATCAGCGTTGCGAGCGCGGCTCCCAGCAGGCTGGCTGCTGCAAACAATCCAAGGTCTTGCAATATCGGTGTACTGACCAATCTCAGCGACAGGAAAGCAGCGATGGTAGTAAAACTGCCGATGGTCAGCGGCCAGGCAAGTTCTTTTATGGTTCTCTTTACATCCCTTTCATGGCGGAGATGCGAGAGGAAATGGATCGAAAAATCAATAGCTATCCCCAATATGATGGCACCAGCACCCAGAGCAATAACGGATATCGAACCCTGCACCAGGGAAACAATGCCTAATCCCATCACCGCGCCGTACAACACAGGCACCAGCAGCAATAGCGGTGTCCGCTTACGGCGGAAAAAGTAAAACGTCAGCGCCAGTAGCAAAACGATAGTAACAGAGAGTGTCACTATACTGTCTATGCGCATTTGCTTTGCGTTACCTGCCGCAACAGCAGGTCCGCCGAAATAGGTAACATGAACATTGCTATACTGCTGCAGCCACTGCGCTGTCAGTTCATCGATCTTGTCGAACAGTTTTGCATTCTTGCCTGTTTCAGAAGCTTTATGCGCTGGCTTTACGAAAAAAGTCAACTGCCGCTGACCATTCGAAACCAGGTAGCCATCATAAGTTTCATAGTTGGTATCGAACTGAAGGGCTTTAAGCTTATTCCACACGATACCGGATATACCGATGGGATCCCGTGCGACCATGCCCTTGTATACTACGCTGGCAGGAGATAGTAGCAATTTCTTGTTGGCTGCAAGTGTTTGTCCTATTCTTTCCGATTGGGTAAGACTGTCGAGTTGCGCGAAATCGGATTCCGTTAAAAATAGAGGCAGGTTCGATTGAATAATATCAGCCAATGATTCTTCGAACCCGCCGCCTGGCTGCAGCATAACCGAGTCGATGTCGTTCCCTGCTTTAGACAATACATTTTCGTTATAGCTATTGGCAACCGCAATAAGACTATCAGGATCAGTATATGTTGAGTCGGTAAACGAAACCAGGAAGATAACCTGCTCGCCGGCCTGTGTGTTGCTGATGACATCATTCATCGCGCGGATAGCCTTGCTGTCGGGCAGCATGCTGGTGATGTCTTCCTTTAGCTGAATGCGCGATGCAAGAAATGCCCAGAATACGAACGTCGAAAGAAAAATGACCCAGAACAGGAGTTTCCTCCTGCTAAAGAATTCATACAGCGAAACGAATAAAGATTGCATGCGTTAATGGGTACCTTCTATTCGAAATCAGTATAAAGCAAGTACTTTTTCCTGATTTGTTTGAATGCTTTGAGGCCCGGTTCCCAGCTGGCTTGTATATCTGTTTCACTAACGCCCTTCTCCACTTGTTTTCTTAATTCTGAAGTTCCTGCAAGTTTCTCAAAAAAATTATTGAAGAACTTGTCTTTATCGGGAAACCAGTCATAAGCCCTTTGCAACCACAGCGGTCTCAGCCTGCCTTTTAATATTCTTAAAGCTTCCTGCTCATTGAACGCCACAACTTGTCCGTAGCAATCTTCGTAAGCCAGCGGTGGTTTTATTTTTTGCCCCCATACCGGCACGGGTGTAAAATACACCGTGGCCCGGCCCTTAAAAGCCGGGTGCCCCCACTGCTGGAAAGGTTTATCCGTGCCACGTCCTACACTTATCACCGTGCCTTCAAAAAAACAAAGTGATGGATAGCAATAGACTGCGGTCATCGTTTGCAAGTTTGGCGACGGAGGTACGGGTAGCTGGTACTTCACCTTATGATCGTATTGCTCACAAGTGATCACTTCCATCTTCAACTGTTCAGCTCCGGGAAACCATTTTTCACCCACCAGCATTTTGGCGTATTCGCCGGGTGTCATACCATAAACAACAGGTATTGGCTGCATGCCGACAAAAGAACGATGACCAGTATCCAGCACCGGCCCATCAACATAAAAACCATTGGGATTGGGCCTGTCCAGGATTATCAGCTGTATATCATTCTCCGCGCAAGCCTCCATGGCATATTGCAGCGTGGAGATGTAGGTATAGAAACGCACACCTACATCCTGCAGATCGTAGATAAGCACATCAATGTTCTTTAGTTGTGCGGCAGTTGGCTTTTTGTTATTTCCATAAAGAGAAATGATCGGCAGGCCTGTTTTTTTATCCTTTTCGTTATCCACCTTCTCGCCTGCAGCAGCCGTACCACGAAATCCATGCTCGGGAACGAATACTTTTTTTACACGCACTTTATGATGAAGCAACGTGTCCAGCAAAGACGTCTGCCAACGACCCACGACAGATGTCTGGTTAATGATCAGTCCGACATTTTTCCCTTTTAACAATGGCAAATAAACATCTAATCGCTCTGCACCCGTTACTACTTCAAAACTCGCATCATACTCGCTCAGCTTTTCGTTTCCGGCCTGGGCACAACCAGTAATAGCAAAGCCCATTACAAGCAACAAGGTGAAACTGCATAATAACCAACGATTCATGTATCCCGTTTAAATTCCCCGTAAAGATAACCCCGCGTTTCCATTATTATGGCTACCTTTGGCCGATTATAACATCTTATTAAAAACAATACTAAATGCAACAAGTAAAGAACGGCGATACCGTACGCGTACACTACCATGGAAAACTGACTGATGGCACTACATTCGACAGCTCTGAAGGACGCGATCCTTTGGAATTCCAGGTTGGCAGCGGCCAGGTGATCAAAGGCTTCGATGATGCACTGGTAAACATGCAGATCGGCGAAAAAAAGACCGTTAATATACCTGTTGACCAGGCTTACGGACAGCGCAACGACGATATGATGATGGAATACCCCAAAAGTGAATTTCCTGATGATATGAAACCAGAAGCGGGTATGGAACTGCACATGAGCGATAACCAGGGCCATGTATTTCCGGTAGTGGTCACTGAAGTGCAGGAAGATGTAGTGGTATTGGATGCTAATC
>CAMPKG010000088.1 GCA_946887085.1 uncultured Sphingobacteriales bacterium | reverse complement strand
GATATACCAGGTGATGTACCACAACAGCGGCGTGTACCTGCAGGGCCAGTATGCCATGAACCGGAAACTGAATTTTACCCTCGGCGCCAGGTACGACTATAACTCGAGGTATAAAGAAACCTTCAACCCCCGCCTGGGTGTGGTGTACAAAGCCACTTCGCGCACTACTATCAAAGCGCTGTACGGATCAGCATTCATGGCGCCTCCTCCGTCTACTGCTTATGTAGCCTATGGCTCGTTTGAGACGCAGGACTCGGGCAAAACTTATTCCTCCAGCTTCCTGCATCTACCAAACCCGGGATTGGGCCCCATCACCTCGAAGAACTTTGAGTTGAGCATCAGGCAATATCTTACCAACAACCTGGTGGTAACTGTCGACGGCTTTTATACAAACATAAAGGGACTGGTCACCTTTGCAGATGACAACCAGACGACGAAGTTGTACAACAACAGCTTTATGGGTGTGCCCGTTGGGTATATTGAAGTATTCATTAACGACAGGAGGCAGGAAAACTACGGCGGAAGCATGCAGATCAACTATAAGAATTATATCGGCAACGTATTCCTGAATTCATGGGTATCCGTAAGTTATGTGAACGGTAAGCGGTCATCGTCAGCCAGTTCGCCGACAGGACACTATCATACGGAACTGGAGTTCATTTCTCCTTTTATGCTGCGCGCCGGTACGGAAGCCACGCTGGGAAAATTTACTTTTTCTCCTAGGTTGATATTAACGGGCCGTCAAAACCTGCCAGGCATACAGGATAC
Source organism: uncultured Sphingobacteriales bacterium (assembly GCA_946887085.1). The sequence goes on along the minus strand of CAMPKG010000088.1, from coordinate 9,887 downwards.
AGTCGGCCATACAATAAGGCTGCAGACGCTCCCGGGTTATGCCCTGCTCAACATTGCCCTGCGTTATGATCTGGCAAAATGGATATCGGTATTCGGAAATGTTACCAATGCGCTCGATCAACGTTACCGTGCTGTTGGCTATAACATGGACCTGAACAAAACGAATACCGATGTATTACACGGCCAGCCACAGGATCCTTTCCGCGCTACCATTGGCGTCAATTTCTCGTTAACCGACTAAACGTGTTTGTATGAATTGGAGTATCCGCAAAAGAATATGGGCAGGATTTCTGACACTTGCAATGGTGTTCATACTGAATGGCGCTATCATCATCGCTACCGAAACCAGGCTCGGAACGCTGTCGCAACATATTGCAACCTATATCGATCCCACACAAAGGATCTTACAGGATTTCAGGGCGGAGATCATTGAGTCGAAAATGTATGCGACCAACTGGGTTTTCCTGCGATCGAACCAGGAAGACAAAGACGAGCTGAAAAGGCTGCACGAAAAAAAATACCCGGAAATAAAACGACAGTTAAGGAAGCTGGCGCCCGGCGTCGGCAATAGTGAGCTTACGACGAGCATCGAGATGGCGTTCCGTCAGTTCGACGAGCTGATAGTCATTGAACAGGATATAATGGCGCAGCTTAGCAAGTTTGAAGACTACGATAATCCAGTGAAAAAAATGCTCGCCGAGCAAACCATCGAGAATGAGGTCATTCTCCGCACGGCAGTGATACTGGCAACCCTGAATAAGGCAACAAACGTCATACATGATATCCAGGTCACACATGAAATGAAGCGCGCAAAATATTCCTCCAGGTTAGAGGTATTGGTGTTTGTACTTGCTATTTCAGTAACGGCTATAGGCATCGCATTGTCTGTATATTTCAGCAGGCTGATCACCCATCCTATCGAAAAAATGCAGCGCATCATACGGGACCTGGGGAAAGGTGTTATCAACAAAGTCGACCATCCGGAAAATAACAATGAGATCGGCAACATGGTACTGGCAGTGAACCATCTTTCTGATAAACTGAGCGAAACAGCCCGGTTTGCCGAAGAAATAGGAAACCGTAACTATGATCTGCCTTTCTCGCCGCTGAGCGATGAAGACAAACTTGGCAAAGCGCTCCTGTCCATGCGCGACAACATCCAAAAAAGCGAAGAAGACCTTTTAAAAACCGCATCTAATCTCATACAGAGAAACCAGGCGCTGGAGCAATATACTTTTATCATATCACACAACCTGAGAGCACCGGTGGCTACTATACTTGGCTTTACCCAATTACTGGGAGAAGGCGGCTTGCCGGAGGAAGACAAGCAGATCATTCTCGAAGGCCTCGGGGAATCTGCCGGCAAACTCGATGATGTGATACACGACCTGAACCGGATACTGGAGGTAAAACAACAGGTACACGAAGGGCGAGAAGACGTACGGTTGTCGCAACTGGCAAATGATACAAAGTTGCTGTTCAAGAAGGTGATCGAAAAAGAGAATATCGGTATCTCCTTTGATTTTTCGGAGCTTGATACCATCAACACCGTCAAAGGCTACCTGTCGAGCATATTCTACAACCTTATCTCCAACAGCATTAAATACAGGCGCGAGGATATAAAGACCGTGATATCAGTAAAGAGCCTGTATAAGGACGGCCAGGTAGTGCTGGTCTTCCGCGACAATGGAAAAGGTATGGACCTGGAAAAATGTGAAGACAGGCTGTTTGGACTGTATGAGCGTTTTGACCTGTCGAAAGAAGGCAAGGGAATGGGGCTATACATGATAAAAACGCAGGTGGAAACTATGGAGGGTACAATAGATGTTGCCAGCTCTGTTGATGAGGGCACCGAATTCAGGATCACCTTGCCTGTTGCCAAAGCGCCTGGCAATTCAATAGAACCGCCTGTTTCCACACTTGACCTGGGTCCTGACTACAGTGCCCTGGCAGAAAGAGCCTAGCCGGTTTGCCAGGCAGAGCCGTTTATCACGCTCCGTGATGATGAACAGGCGGATGTTATGATGAAGAAGCACAACCGCTCGCAGATAAAACAGGCTGTCAGTATATCCCCAGCCTGTCAACTGTCTTTGTTCCGTCGCCATGCAATATGGTGATGATATATAACCCGGGGGGTCGATGTGGCGTGTGCAAAATATAACCCGGTGACACATGCTCGATCCTCAGCTGAATTTGCCTGCCTTATGCAGGTGATATCCTGCCGGGTATGATGTGCGCAGGTATGCTCGCCGGTGCACCGCAGGGTGGTGCTGCAGGCGATAGCGGAGGCCCGTTGTTCGTACAAACCACAAATGGCCCGGGGCAAATAGGCGTAGTAAGCTGGGGGCAAAACAGCTGGACCACTGCGCAACATCCCGGAGTATACACGAGAATAGCTTCGTACAGGCAATGGATAGACTCGGTGATACATGCCGACTCGATAGCGACACTTTCTGTGGGGGATATCGAAACAATGAAAGCGGGGCTAGAAAGAAAAGACAATAAAGTTTTTGTAACGCTGGATGTCCCTTCTAAAGAAGATCTGTCGTACGCTATCTATACTTATGATGGCCGTCTTATCAGCAAAGGCAACTGGACTAGAGGCCACAGTGTATATAACGTAGAAGCTGAATTACCCGAGAACACCTTGTGTATCATCAATGTACAGGGAAGCAGCGGATTTGCGTTTGCCGGTAAGATACCCGTGGCCAGGTAAAGCTGTACTAAAACGATATTGAGAGCGGGCTTTAAAGCCCGCTTTTTTTGTCAGCAATTGGTCATATTCGGCAAACATGCGGTATATGCCGCACGGTTTTTGCGGCATCTTAATTTTTTACCTTTGAAAACGTTAACCAAACTATTATTATGAACCGCTATCTTCTCTTTCCTGCGCTGTGTGCGATCTTGTCGGGCAGCGCATTTGCCCAGTCACAACCGCAATTCAGGATAAAAACGTACCAGAAGGAAGTTCTCGGTTTCGCGGTGCCCTTTGTATGGCACACCCTTGATTCAGCTGTGTTTCACTATTCATCTGACAGGCCCGGAACTATTGGATGGAAGTGGGCACAGGAGCGGGTGTACGGGGTCCCTGATATTTACCTTAACACCTGTAAAGGGGTCAATTATGACAGTGTGCACAGTTTTGCCTGGCATCCGATTCCGGGTTCTGCCCCCTCACACCGAAGATACACACAGCAAATTGACGGGGCGGGAAATGTTGTTAAGCATACGGCATGTTTTATAAATGCCACTACCGGACAACCAACTAACGACTATCAAACACAGAACTACACTTATAACGGCAACCAGCTGATCACCGAAGAAAAAGACAGCATGGTAAACGATTATTCGTATACTAATGGCGTACTCGACGAAGTAAAGCGTTATTGGCTTGGTGATCCGCAAGGATCGACCATAACATTTATCAAGTATACCTACAACAATGGCCTTCTTGTTAAAGAAACGATTGCGTCGGGACAAGCTCAGCCCAATACTGTGCATTATGACTATGACATGAACAACAGGGTGGTCAAGAAAGTCGATATTTCATGGAACGGCTATATATATAAGCAAGATACTTTTGCTATTTATCGATATACCTATGATCCTGCGGGTAACATCAGCAGGGAAGAAACCTGGAAACGCCCGACCATATATTGGGGAACATCCGTCCCCGAGTACCAGGATCATTTTTTTGACGCGTCGAACAGGAAAACCGCTACCATAGTGTCGTGGCCAAATGGATCGGGCATAGATACCGGATACAAAACAAGTTTTCACTACAATAGTTATGGAATGCTTGATTCCATGATCTATAAAGAGTGGAAGGGTGTCAGCTGGGATACTGTGCACGATTCCGTAGCCTTCAAGACAGTGGGTCACAAAGCATATTTTACCTACGAACTTTATTGGCCGGCAAAAATTGAGAACCTCGCGGGGGAAAATAACGATATGCATATCTATCCCTCGCCGGCATCGGATTTCATTCGTATAGAAAAAGACTGGAAAACTGCCGTTCCATTTTCGGTTGCTATCACGGATATGCAGGGACGCGTTGTGCGGCGCTGGGAAGAGCCTGCCGCAACATCGTACCGGCGAACTGTTCCGTTGGGTGGATTTGCTCCCGGTATGTATATAATGAAGATCAACTCCGGCAGTGTGCAAGCGGCTAAGCAATTTGTTGTATACAAATAGTGCTTCGTCGCTGTGTAAACAGTTTGTAATAAATAGCGCAAGGGTTTGATAGCGATGCAAGCCCGACGTAGCTTCGTACCGGAATACGGTATAGATAAAACAAAAAAAGAACGCGGGGACTCTTCCCCGCGTTCTTTATATTAATAATGCAGCTTCTAATTGACCACGACCGTTGCACTGAATTTTTCTTCGCCTTTCCGCAGGCTCACAAAATAACTGCCCTTCGCTAAGCCGCGTACATCAACTGCGTGTAGTGCTGCGTTCATTGTGGCGCTGTATACCGTAGCGCCTGTTGCATTCACTATTGTTATAGTTCCGCCCATCATGGCTGCGTTGCTGATGTATAATGTTTCGCTGGCAGGGTTGGGGAAGATCTTCACTCCGCTTTCACGTTTCACATCTTTTGCAGTGAGCGCTGCATTGGTAAGTGCGCGGTGTGCGTTGACGCGGCCATAGCCATAATATTTATCCCAACCCAGTACATCGCGCTTGCCGCCTACGAGGTCTTCGGCGTTTGTTTCTACCAGGCTTTTTATTTGCGCAGGCGTGCGGTTCTTGTTTTGCGCCAGCAGCAGCGAGGCGATGCCAGCTACATGCGGCGCCGCCTGCGATGTGCCGCTGCCCCATGCTCCCGCCGCAGTATCGTTGACATGCGAGAGGCCATAGATATAATGTCCCGGTGCTGCCACCGATATATGGTTGCCATAGTTGCTGAAATTCGTTGCAGTATCATCAGGACCGGTAGCGCCTACGGCTATCACGCCCGCATGACTGGCAGGATAAAAAGGCTGGCTGCTGCCTGCGTTCATCATGGCAGCTACCACTACTATATTATTGCTCATGGCATTGTCCAGCGCATCGCCTACAATGTTTGATGGCGTGGCGCCACCGGCAGATATGTTGATGACATTGGCCTTCATATCCGTAGCATAATAGATCGCCTCGGTCATCCACGAGTAAGAAAAGAAGCCCGTGTTATCCGCAGCTTTGCAGGTCATTATTTTACAATGCTGGTCGACACCCGCATAGCCTGTGGTATTGTTGACGCTGGCACCGATGATGCCCGATACGTGCGTGCCATGCCCGTTGTCATCGGTTACATTGGCGCCGCCGTAAGCAAAATTCCAGCCGAGGGTATCATCGATGTAGCCATTGTTGTCGTCGTCAATGCCGTTGGGCAGTTCGTTATAATTTCTCCAGATGCGCTGCTGGAGGTCGGGATGATCTGTTTTAATACCAGAGTCCATTACGGCAACGATGATGGAGGTATCACCGTCTTCCACATCCCATGCATCGAGTATGCTGATGTCGGCGCCGGCTTTTGCAAGCGACTGTGCAAAACTTCCATCATTATATAATCCCCACTGCCTGGTGAAGAGGGTATCATTAGGGGCCGAGCCACCGAGCGTGGCGATATGATCGGGTTCGGCATAGCGGATGATGCCCGTTGCCATGTAGGCCTCCGCCAGCAGCGGTACGTTCACGGCCTCGGGGAAATGCAGGAGGTACACATTACTATGCCCACGCTGGCGGATGATATGGATGCCGGTGCAGCCATATTGTTCGTTCAGCGCATCGGCAGCAGCTATGCCGAATGTTTTGTCACCTTCTGTGATGTTTAGTTTTACATTGTTGTTAAAGCTCACCAATAGGCGGCCGCACATGTGCTCTTGTGCGCTGAGGTTGAGGCAAAGCAATGCCAGTAACAGGATCGTTGTAACTGTTTTCATAATTGTATATTTTAATTGTTTTTGTTATTTTGGATCGAGATCGGATGTTTCGAGCTCGAAGATGTCTTCTACTTTTACGTTAAAGAATCGCGCTATTTTCAATGCCAGTACCGTTGATGGTACGAACCTCGCTGTTTCTATAGAATGTATCGTTTGTTTCGATACGCCCACTCGCTCTGCAAGATCCGTTTGCGAGATGCCCAGTTTTGCCCGTTCTACTTTTATGGTGTTCTTCATGCAAGCCGGTTCGTTATCGCAGGATCATTATGATGATGAACAATACGGTAAGTGATATCAGTATCATTACCAGCCTGCCTTTCCAGTCCTGGAACATAGCTTTTGGGGTCCAGGCTTTGTCCTCATAATCCCACAAGGCATCGTTATACAAGCCAATATGAAAAATAACCAGGTAGAGACTACAGCTCAATGCAGGGTAAAACATCAGTACCCTCGCCATCTCAATAATATCTGCGGACTCGAGCCTGGGGGTTTCAAAATAGTCTTGCGGAAAAAGCGATAAGTTGAAAGCAAGAATCATCGGCAAGGCTACCAGCAATCCAAACGCATACATCAGCGATTTCATGCGGATGAAATGCACGCGCTCGTCTTCCAGTTTTTCTTTGCTATACAGAATGGTGAATAACCCCAGCGTGGTAATGAAGACCAGCAGGTTGAAATGTTGCGCGCTGCTATATTTTTCGATGATGATAAAGTCAGTAAGCTTGCTGACGATAAGCCCGATAAGGCCAAGAGAGGCGATGATCGCTCCTGCTATTTTGCCGCGGTGATCGTACATCCGGGTCATGCCTTTCATAAAAAGTGTGTTTTAGTAGTGATTGATCTAATTTCTAACACAAAAGTAAAGCGTGCTTTTCAAAAATACAAGTAAACTTTACTTTTTGTACAATAAACTTTAATAAAAGTACAGTATGGTTTAATGATTTGTGTTGAAAATCAAGTGGTTATGCTCCGGGAAAATTTTAAAAATTGTTTTTCCCGTGGTGTCAGGTGTTACCACCTGACACCACGGGAATGCTCGTGCAGTGTTTTGGCGTGTGGTATCTCGCCCAGGCAGGGCTTGCACCAGCTCGCCCAGAAGTCGATATACACCACTTTGCCTTTATAGTCGCTGAGGTGCACGAATTTTCCGTCCTGTGTATTCAGTACAAAATCGGGTGCAGGGCAGCATACTGCAAAGCATTCCGCCCGATACCATGATGATCGAATCGGCATGGATGACGCGCTATATCAACAACGAAGAAGTTATTAACTGGATGAAAGGCGCACGGCACACTGCCCCTGCAGAAATGTATGCCGCTCTGGAACAGATCGCCGTTGCCGAACTGCCTGCAGAACGATGGGCAACTGTAAGCGACCAACTGCAGGAACCCGTGATGGCTTAAAAATATGTCGCTTTTTTTCAATACAGTTGTTTGCCGGCTACCTAGCTTTGCACCGCATTTAATATCAATCATATAAAGTATATAAGCTATTTTTGCGCGCTTTCCAGCGATCCAAAACCGTTACAATGAAAATCAGGCATTACGAATTCAACCCTTCAGAAGCGCTCCGGCCCTATGTTGAGTGCTACTGGTACCAGAACTTTGATGGCGACATCAAGGCTGCAGCGCCTATACAAAGATGTGTGCCCCTGGGTATGACCGAGATCATCTTCCACCTTAACGAGCACGACTGCGAGGTATTTTTCGCAGGCGAATGGCGAAAACTGCCACACGCCTTCGTAGTGGGCGTGTATAAAGACGCCGTGATCTGGAAATCGACAGGCGGCTGCAGGATATTCGGGATCCGCATGAAGCCGGAGGCGCTCATCGAGATCTTCAACATCCCGGCGGCTATGCTCGCCAACGATTACGCCGATATCCACGACTTCTTTGGCCGGGATATGAGCGCTCTCACCGGCTCTATTATCGGAGAAACACATGTCAGCAACCTGATAGCCTATACAGAACGTTTCCTGCTGGGACAGATGAAATATGCAAGCCGCCAGATGAACTATGTGTCGGAGGCCACTAGGATGATCCGTGCTTCCAAAGGAAACCTGAGACTGGAAACCCTGAGCGAACAGCTCTACATCAGCGAACGCCAGCTGCAGCGCAGCTTTAAGGATGGTATCGGTATCAGCCCCAAAGCATACCAGCGCATTATCCGCTTCCGCAACGCATATGAGTATCTGCAGCATACGGCCGACAATTTCAGCTGGGCAGATGTGTCCTACAGCTTCGGCTATTCAGACCAGGCACACTTCATACGCGATTTTAAACAGTTTACAGGCGCTGTGCCTACAGCTCTGCTCCTGCAGAGCGAAGAATTTCAGCAGATGACAACATCGCTGAATTAGACACGACTTGCATAAAGGCAGGCAGAAAGCTATAAAATATAAATGACAATAATACAATAACATAAAAAACAACAAACATGAAAAAACACCTGCTCATTATGGCAGCCGGGATGGTATTGCTTACCTCTGCGCTGATAGCCTGCGGCAATAACGAAGACAAAACCGCCGAAAAAGCGCCCACTGAGGCTGAACAATTCGCATCAGTGGCCTTTCAGGAAGAAAACATCAAACGCGGCGAATACCTGGTCAATATTATGGGTTGCCACGACTGTCATACGCCTAAGGTGATGACCGAATTTGGCCCTGCGCCGGACACCACGAGGCTGCTTTCCGGCTACAATGCCAGCATTCCGCTGGGCAGCTACGATACAGCTATCGCAAGCAAGGGCGAATGGGTGCTCTTCAACGGACAGATAACTGCTTTTGCCGGCCCATGGGGACTGTCTTATGCGGCCAATCTTACGCCTGATGAAACAGGCATAGGCGGCTGGACGCTCGATCATTTCCGAAAAGCGCTGAAAGAAGGCAAGTCGAAAGGCATCGATGGCGGGAGGCCGTTGCTGCCGCCTATGCCCTGGCAGTACTTCAGGCACATCAATGACGAAGACCTGTCAGCTATCTTCGACTACCTGAAATCGCTGAAGCCGGTAAACAACCGTGTACCGGCGCCAATGCTTGCAAAACACTAAGCCGAAGTTAAAAGCCGCGGTTGATGCCGCGGCTTTTAACTTGTTGAGCGGGAATTTCCCTGTGGTGTCAGGTGTTTCCACCTGACACTATAACCTGACTTACCACAAACTCTCGTGATGCCCGGTGTTTCCACCTGACACTATAACCTGACGCCCGGTGTGCCACCTGACACTAATCACACTTACCAGACATCACCATAATTAGTAACTACTACCGGACCTATAACGCCATCCTCATAAAAAGATGCGCTTGAGTATAAGTAATCTCCGGGAAATTGTACAAGCTGCCAGTGCGCCTGTAAAGGATTGTTGTGGATATAGTCGATCTTCGTACGAAGTGTGTCGGCTTTGGTTATCGCAAGATCATCAAATCTATCCATCCATACTTTAAATTTCTGCTGGCGCGATTCGAAGCGTAACTTTTCCAGAAACGGCACACCAAACGTCTCTTCAAGGTGCTGACGCAGTTTTACAGAGGTATATTTTTTGAGATCGCGCATGAAATCGGATAATCGATTGGTTTCAGGGAAGAACAACACCAGGTGTAGATGATTTGGCATAATAACATAAGCCTACAGGTGAGTTTTATACTTCCCGGGAAGAAAATTGAGGCTGTCAGCTACTATTTGTTTAGCCGTGTCGGCTGCCAGTAGCCTTTGCCATAGGTAGCAGGTGGTGGTGACAAAGAAGCACTGCCCATACTGCAAATGTGTACGGTTACGAAGACCCATAAGCCAATATACATCATCGGCGTGGCAGATGAAATGTTACCTGGTATGGTGTCAGGTGGAAACACCTGACACCACGGGAAATCCTGTTCCCGCAGTGGTGTACGTCAACATAGAACTCGATCTGGAGGCAGTACCGGATGTTTCATTTGTTATTGTCGATATGCAAGGCCGTGTTGTAAAGCGC
>CAMPKG010000087.1 GCA_946887085.1 uncultured Sphingobacteriales bacterium | reverse complement strand
CACCGTTCATGTACTAACCCTGTTTCCATGAACTCTGGAGGAGAAATCTATCTTATGAGCGTGATCGTTCCATTACCGGTCACGGGCTGACCGAGGAGGTCTGTTCCCCTTCCTGTCCAAACATACGTACCCGTGGAGGCGGGCTTGCCATTTACGCGTCCATCCCACTTATCGTTGAGCTTCGAAGAAACAAAAACCTCCTGCCCGTAGCGGTTAAATATTTTAAAGTAATTCAAATTTATATATCCGTGTACTTTTACAACTACATCATCATTAAGGCCGTCGCTGTTCGGCGTAAAAGCATTAGGAATCACAAAAAACGATTTGTCCACGACTTTGATGTTTACCTGCTCTACGGCGCTACTGCAGGCACCAAGAACATTTTTAACGTAGTAGGTAACATCAGCAGTAAGAGCCGGCGTTTCAAAAACACCCTCACTACTCTCTCCCGTCAACTGTTGCGCAGCAGCATCTGAATAAAGCAGGTAAGATCCCGGGGAAGGATTTTTGCATGAAAACGTTGAACTTGTATTCTTAGCGATAACAACACCGTCATATTCCGGAAGTGGAAGAGCAATACTAATATTCTTCACATGTATAGCTCCTGACGTCACCTCACACGACTTTTCATCAATAATTTTCACGTGATATTGCCCGGCTTCCACGTCAGAAAGATTTACCGAAGAACTCACAATGCCTCCGGAAGCGTCGACCCAGGTGTATTGAACGCTACCGAACGTACCGGATAACTTAACATTTTCAATCGCGCCGTTTAACAGCGAGCATGATTCGTCGGTCACCTTCAATTGAGAGTAGTCAAATACCGGTGCTGGATTTACAAGTATCTTCTTTTCAAAAATATCTTTACTGCATCCGTTAACATCTTCCGCTACCAACACATATTCTCCGTTGTTGAGCCTTGAAATTGAAGAGCCATTTCCTACCGTAGCTCCCGAGTTTTTGTCCTTCCACTTAAATGTGTACCCGGATATATCTCTGTCGAAGCTCTCGACGATAATGAAACCTGTGCTGTTGCCACAATAACCATCGTCGGATTTAACAATAACCGGTTTTACGAAATTGAGCGCCGGTGATGGTACCTCGAAATATGGTGTAATAATCGGGTCGCAGGCAGACTGGTCTTTATACTTCAAACGATATCTGCCACCAGGCACATTCAGCAGGTCGAAATCAGTTCCTACAACATTGTCGAGAGAATCCAACCATTGAATATTTTCAAAACCGGTTGTGTTGACCGAAGTGATATTGGTGATACTTCCATCTGCATTGCTACAGGTTGCCGGCTTTATGTGTAATGATTGTAAATTTAATTCGGGCCCCGACTGATTAATCAATTCATACCTCGCCGTGTCGCTGCAACCACCGTTGATGGTTGTATCTATCAACACAAAAGTATAATTACCGGGCGGCATGTTTTTTATTCCGTTGCCATAGCCCACAATCTGATTGTTGGCATTGAGCCATTTTGCAACAAATTTGGGCGAACTGAGGTAGTGCACATTAAGGATGTATCCATTGAACTTTCCACATGCAGGTTGACCAATACTGGTATTATTATTATTGATTTTCGGTGTTACATCCTCAAACCGGATAGACTGCCCGATCGAGCTTATACAGTTACCATGACGGCCATAAAGAACATATTCTCCGGCAGGAACATTTACTAGGTCAAGCGTTCGCCCAACGGTGTCTTTCGTTTGCAGATTTATCCAAAAATGACTTCCGGCGCCGTCTCCGGTAATACCGGTAATCGACGCATTGGTCTTTCCGCATGTTGGCGGAACAACCAACATTTTCGAGACATCAAAACGAGGTTCCGAGAAACTTCCTGAGTAACCATTTTTGGTGGCCATTGCTATCACGGTGTCGGTTATGTTTCCCGAATACTGCCATTTGCCGTTTGCATCTGCCGTAACTGTTGCAATAAAAATTTCGCCTTCACAAGCATTGCACTTGTCGTCATAATACAAATCCACCCTGCTGTTTGGAGTAGCCCTGCCCGAGACGGATGTAGCAGTCGTTTTATCAACCTGCGTCATCGGTATCGGAGTACCATCGTATGTCGGGTGAGGATAAATAGAAGTTACCGACCCATAACTATAGTTGCAATCAAACTTATTTTTAAATATTTCCACCGGGCCGTTCTGAAATTCATTTATCGCATAAACGCCAAACTCATATTTTCCGGTAAAGATGTTACGGTCAGTTAAATTGTCTCCACCGATCAAACCACCAGCCGAACAATAGCTTATAGCTAACTTACCATCATTGCTTCTTGCGAAATCCGGCAGATTGAAATGATTACGCTGTATCGAAAATTTCTCTGTGAGCTGATGTATACCTAAGGCACCGTACAGATAGTTATCAAGAAAGCTTAATTTATAGTCAATCTGATCATTATTTCCGATTTTAATTTTGGTAGTAAAAGAACTTCCGAAATTACCGATGTCCGACACCTTGTCGTACCACTTGCCAAAAAGATTATTCCTGATTTGTATGAAGCCGTTGCCTGTTCGATGCTGGCTATTTATAAAAAGGCCACCATAACAGGAAACAACGTTTCCATCAGCTACATTTTCGCCTCCGAAAGTGATGTCTTTTACATTGATAAAATAAACAGCGTACTCACATCCAAGTACAACATCATCTACGTCGGTACCGGAATTGGGATTGTTGCCATTCAAAAAATACGATCCTATGCCCAGGAAGTTGCTTCTTATCCTGATGTTCCTGCACGAATCAGAAACCGAGTGAATTGCATAGACTGATCCGTTAATAACATTCCCCTTTCCAGGCGCACCGATCTCGATATCCCTGGAATCAATAATATCTATCCCATACAAATTCGGCGAGCGATTTCCGAGCGGCCAGAATATTCCTTCCCAATACCCGATATACAGATACAAGCCATAGATATTTACATTTTTAGCATTGCTTATCCGCAACGAGGCAAATGAAGGTGCATACTGGTCTTGTTTTATCAGGATTTTTGCGTCAGTGTTCTGAAATGATTCGCCCGGCTGAGTGGACCCATCAATAGTAAGGTTCGACGTCAGAGCAGGAAGTTCGCTTGTTAACAGAATTACGCGATCAAGAAAGGCCGTCGCGGGAATATTAAATCGTATAATGTCGTGAACGGCCGTTCCATTGCTGTTGGCTGTTTCTATGGCGGCACGTAGCGAGCCCGGACCTGATTCTGCATTGGTAGTTACCACAATATCTGCCGCCTTGACAAAAAAGGACGAAATAATCAAGAGGAGTATAAGAAGGAAAAGGCGCATGGGATGATCTAACGCTAAAAGTAATTCGATTTATGCGCAAACAAAAGCGTTAGTAGTTTTCACTTAGTACGGCTAAGTGGTCCCACTGTGCCGGATAACCGCTGTGTGTAACTCCTGCGGTACATATCGCATTGCCTATCCGTGCGAAGAAAGAGACACGTTATTCATACCGGAATCATGTATGGATAGTGTAAGATCAGAAAGGGTCTCTTGTACGGTCGGGCTGCATTCAGAACACCTATTACTCGGATAGGCAATAAAAAAGCCCATAGGACTTTCATCCTACAGGCACTCCCAGTAATTGGTAGCGGAGATGGGAGTTGAACCCATGACCTCAGGGTTATGAATCCTGCGCTCTAACCGCCTGAGCTACCCCGCCAAATGGGTGGCAAAAATAGAACAATCCACTTTAAATTCGAAATCACTTTTAAAGTATCTTGCACCCGCTTACCATGAGACCCGATTACCCATACAAATACTTCGACGATAAACGCGTCCACTACCCCCTGCTCATCAAGGCCCTCGCCACCTATCCCTCTCGCTAAAATACCTCACACCAGCCAACACCTTTTTCTTTACCGATAAAACCACATATGACACGCTACACCGCCGACCTCACCACAGTCGAGAAACAACACTACCTGCAACACCTCATCGCCCCACGGCCCATCTGCTTTGCATCAACAATCGATAGCAACGGCCGCCAGAACCTCAGCCCCTTCAGCTTCTTCAACCTCTTCTCCACCAACCCGCCCATCGTCATCTTTTCGCCCGCCAGGAGGATGCGCGACAATACCACCAAACACACGCTGCAAAACATCCTCGAAGTGCCCGAAGTGGCCATCAATATCGTCACATACGACATGGTACAGCAGGCATCGCTCGCCAGTTGCGAATATCCAAAAAGTACCGACGAGTTCGTCAAATCCGGCTTCACAAAGGAGGAAGCATCACTGATCAGACCAGCCCTCGTCAAAGAAGCGAAAGCCAAACTGGAGTGTAAAGTGAACGAAGTAAAATCGCTGGGCGAGAACGGAGGCGCCGGACAACTCGTGATCGCCGAGATACTCTGCATCCACATCGACGACACACTATTGAATGCCAAAAAACAAATGGACCAGGAAAAGATCGAGCACGTGGCGCGCTTGGGTGGCGACTGGTACGCGCGCATCACCCCTGATAATTTGTTTACACTGCCAAAGCCCAACACGCGGCTCGGTATCGGCATCGATGCACTGCCCGAACAACTTAAAAACAGCAAAGTGCTCACCGGCAACCACCTGGCACAGCTCGCGAACGTTGAACAACTGCCCGGCAAAGAATCCAACTTTAACGATGGCCGGCTCGACGCGTTGTTTTACTACTTCAAAGGAAACAACCAGCAACACCGCATTCACATGTATGCGAAAGAATTACTCGACGAAGGACGAATAGATCACGCATGGCAGGTGCTGCTTCGTGAAAATAACGTTAAAGAGTATGCGAAATGATTAAAATATTGTGTTTGAAATACACATTTAAAAAAAATATGTGACGGCAACTTGGTTAATTATATCTGAGCATTATATATTTGCCGCACGCCAACAGGACAATAAAGCATTTGACTTTTAACGCGAGTTGGTTATGCAACCTCAATTATGTTCATGCTTTAGTTTTACGTGAAATGCTTACCACTGTTTCTACAGGAACTAAGCTTTTTGGTTGCCAGGGTTCGTTTCTACGAACCCTGTTCTTTTATATCACGTTTCACGCTTGTCCACCCCCGGGCGCTTCGCGCCACCCCCGCCAGCGGGGGATAAGTCACGTCTCTCGTCTCCCGTCTCTCGTCTCCCCTCACGGTACCCGCTCAAACCGCGAATACACATGCGCACCGTCCTTCCACTTTACACCAATAACAAAGTGATCGTCCGTTCTTTCATAAAGACGGTATTTCACTTCTTCATATGTGGGAGAAAGAAATTTCATGTAGTCGCCACCGCCATCGCTTCCATACTGGTATTTCCGGTATAAAATCTCATCACTGAGCCCGGGCATTTTCTTCGCATTCTGCAAAACTTCCAGCGTGCCATCTTCCAAAAAAATATTGATATCGTCTTTGATGTAATCCTGCACATACGCCCACAAATCGGTTTCTTCTTTTACCACTCCGTCCGTTTCATCGAAATCAATGGCTACATCAGCATAAAATGCCTTGAGTTGAAATTTGATTTGCGGTTCCGGTTCTACGGGCGGCTTAACAGGCGTGGTGTCTGGAGGAATGACGGGAATAACAGGGACTGGTCCTTCCTGGCTTAATTCCTTGCTGCACGAGGACAGCACCAGGAGGGTGACGAACACAAAAATTGCGTACTTCATGACTGGTACGGTTAAAGGGTTTAGTTGGGTTGTTAGGCCTGTTTCAAGCGATCAATAAATTAAAAAGAAGGGAAACGGGCAGGAGCTCACAGGCATTGAGAAGTGACGACAAAATAGAGCAAATCGGTATCATTTGCAAGCCCGGCGTGACGTGTGCCTAAATAATTACTCTTATTGAGCGGAAAAAGGGGGCCTGTAGAACGCAGACCACAGGTTGTTCAAGTGGCCTTCGCCCTTTTTTTGAAAAAATATCTTGTTGCGTTTCAACGGATTAAACCCGATATGCGCCGAAAAGCAAAAATTGGAATAGTATTTTAGGTGTAAGGGTCGAAAGGCAATTATTTTTAACCTAAAGCGAATTTTTATGAAAAAATATTTTTTCATTCTTGCTACGGCTATCGGACTGGCAGCTTGTGGAGACAACGCAACTAATGATACGGGAGGATCTATTGATTCGGCAGGAAGCGCTCCAATGGAAAGCCCATCAGATAATACGGTGCCTTCTGAAATGAATACAGAAGCGGATACATCAGCTTCCATGTCAATGGACTCCGCATCGTCAGGGGCATCTACAAATTCACCTAATACAGAAACGCCGGCTACCGACAACAATCAAAGCAGGTAGTCACTACAATATATAATTTAAAAGAGGGGCCACATTGCCTCTCTTTTAAATTATTATTGAGATTTCTTTTGCTTGCGGATTTTTTCTTCCACTACGTGCTGTCGCTTGATCCACCGCGGTAGTGGCTCGGGGAGATATACTTCGTTTCCCTTCTTATCGATCAGCCCCATGCTTTTCCCTATTTTATGGCTAAGGGCTTTTATTTTTGGATTGATCTTTTTAAGCGAGGAACGTTGTGCATTCGCATAAAATTTTTTGAGAGTAGCTACACCCTTTTTAATCACTTTAAGCTCTTCACCGTAATCTTTGTTTTTGCGGAAATGTATCATGAGCCGGTCGTATGGAAGCGACTCGACGCTTCCTGATGACACCTGCTTTTGATACTCGTCAAGTGGTTCGGCCGGGGTAGAGGGTTCCTGTTTTTTATGTTTTGATTTTATGGAAACTATCTTCGCGGCCATAAACAAAGAACTGATTTTTTTGGTATATTACTAACGGTTTTTAGCAAAGTAGGGGGCTGGTGAAGGATAGATTAACACATAACTTTACTACCCTCTACTGTTTTTTCCACCCCCTTCTTCATTATTGAAAGTTTAGCAATACCGAAAAGCGCAATGTGTTGGATAACGGGTTTTCATTGATACCGTTTCCGGAAGGGATGATGTATGAAAAATTAACTCCCATCATACTGTAATTCAGGCCGGCGCCTAACGTAAAATACTGCCTGGCGCCTTTTGATTTGTCTTCATGAAAATATCCCGCCCTGACCGCAAACTGGTTCTTGTAGGAATATTCCAATCCTCCACTAAGCTGAAACTCGCGCAATTCTTCGGCGAAACCACCGGGAGCATCCCCAAACGAGCTGAACCAGCTCCCTACCACCCCTTTGCCGCGATACTCGGCCATGCCGATAGAATCGCCTGTTAATGGCGGTGTTGGCACCAGCATTTTGTTCACATCCATGGCAAGAGTCATCCTGCTGTCTTCATCAAATACCTTAGTGTAAGCTCCTCCGATCCCAAAATTGGCAGGTATAAAATCCTTTTGCGTGGCATCAGTAGTATACCCGATTTTTGATCCCAGATTTGTTAGCGCCGCGCCAAAGTTCCATCCCTGCCCGGCTTCGTTCTGACCATTATAAAACGCGCTGAGATCGCCGGCAACGGCGCTGCCCGCTTTATAGGTGGCCCCTCCAACGGTTTTGCCGCTGGCGAGGTTGGAATTGATGTAGCGAAGCGCAACGGCAATGCTTAGGTTACCCGACAGCTTGCGCGAATAACCTGCATCTATCGAGAACTCTTTCGACTTCATGGAGCCGAAGTCGTTGCCGAGGTTATCGGTAAAATTGATACTGCCCATGTTGAAATAACGCAACGAACCGGTGACAGCCTGGTTCTCATCGAGCTTCGTGTATCCTGTGAGCGTCGCAAGATATATATCATTCAACCCCAATTTCCGCAACCAGGGAGAGTACGTGAAACCAACTCCTGAATTACTTTTTGTGAACGGTGTTTTCGCGAGATTGGAAAACGAGGTGTTCGCATCGGGATCCGTAGCCAAACCGGTTTCGCCCATTCCGCCCGCCCTCGCATCAGGAGATATCCTGAGAAAGGGAACCGCCGAAGTGACCACATTGATCGGCTTTGCAGTTTGTGCTTTTATTGCTGCACTGGCAGTAAGGGAAACTGCGGTGGCAAGAAATATTTTGTTGATGGTTCTCATATATTATTCTTAATTGGATTTTGAAATGGGCCCGCAGTGAACTGCGAACCCATTTAATTTTATTATCGAACGATGAGCACGTTTGTGCGGCTGATATAGTCGTTGGTTTTAACGAGTAACATGTAATGACCGGAAGGATACCTGCTCACGTCGATGCTGAGTGTACGGTTACTGAAGTTCACCACTTCGTCATATACACGCTGGCCCGACATTTTCACAAGCATCACTCTGCCGCTTGTGGGCGTTACACCTTTAAACAGCACATTTAAAGTGGTGCTTGCAGGGTTAGGATATACCTGGGCAACAACTCCTGCAGATTCTGTTTCCAAAACAAGTTTGTTCGAAAGTTTGTTGCCATTGCCCGAAGCGTCAAAACCGGCATTCTGCATTACCTGTACGCTAACGGTGTTGTTATCGTACACCGGACTTACCAGTACTATATACTCAGTTGCGCTCACCATTGCGAAATTCGAAAGTTTTGCGTTGGCTGCTGTGAGACCCGTTATACCGAATCCTGTAACCGGTTCGCTGAACCTGATGGTGATCGTAAACGGCATCGCCGCTTTTTCTGTTTCTGTTTTTATTTCAACAGTTGGCGTTCCTGTGTCAACCATGGCGAGATAGGTTTCACCGGGCACACTGATGTTTCCTGCCAGGTCTGTGATGGTGGTGTGAATGGTGTGCTCGCCATCCGACAGTGCAGGATCAAACGTATAGGTCCAGCTTCCGTTTTCATCGGCAGCAACTGTTGCCACCGGCACGCCGTTGTCATATACAGTGATAATTGACCCTGGTTCTGTATTTCCTGATAGCGTTGGTTTGTTGGTTTTCACATGTCCGTCATTGTTCTCACTTTCCATCCGGGGCGTGGAAGGAGCCACAGGTTTGTGCGTGTCGACGGCTATGGTAACCGGATCACCGCCTTCGCTCACATTTCCGGCAACGTCGGTAGATGTGGTTTGTATGCTGTAAGTGCCGTCTTCAAGCTCAGGGTTGAAGGTGTAGCTCCATTTTCCGTCTTCCCCAACAATCGTTGTTCCCACGGGAACACCGTTGTTATAAACGGTGATCGTTGAACCGGGTTCGCCTGTACCGCCGATAGTAGGAGCACTGGTGTTGATATTTCCTTTATTTCCGCCCTCAAGTGCTGATGCGGGACGGGCAGGTTTTTGTGTGTCGACCTTTATCGTCAACACATCACCTGCCGCGCTCACGTTACCAGCGGCATCGGTGGCGGTTGTTGAAATAGAATGGTTGCCATCAGCCAGCGCCGGACTAAATGTGTAGCTCCATTTTCCATCTGCATCAGCGGTTACAGTTGCGATCTTTGTTGCACCGTCATAGATATCGATGGTTGCGTAAGGTTCTGCGATGCCGCTAATTGCCGGTGTGTTGGTTTTTACGTTGCCGTCGTTGTTGTCGCTCTCGAATGTGGCGGCAGCAGGAGCCTCCGGCTTTTGTGTATCAACTTTGATGATCAGCGCATCACTTTTATCGCTTACGTTGCCTGCTGCATCGGTGGCGGTTGTTGTGATAGAATGGTTGCCATCAGCCAGCACCGGACTAAATGTGTAGCTCCATTTTCCATCTGCATCAGCGGTTACAGTTGCGATCTTTGTTGCACCGTCATAGATATCGATGGTTGCGTTAGGTTCTGCGATGCCGCTGATTTCCGGCGTATTGGTTTTTACATGCCCGTTACTATTGGTAGTTTCCAAAACGGCTGCAGCAGGTGATGCAGGTTTTTCTGTATCAACTTTGATGGTCAGTGCGTCACTTTTCTCACTCACGTTGCCGGCAGCGTCGGTGGCTGTTGTGGTGATAGAATGGTTGCCATCAGCCAGTGCCGGACTGAACGCGTAACTCCATTTTCCATCGGCATCGGCCGTTACTGTTGCGATTTTTGTTGCGCCGTCATAAATATCCACGGCTGCGTTAGGTTCTGCGATGCCGCTGATTTCCGGCGTATTGGTGTTTACATAGCCGTTGCTGTTGGCGGTTTCTAAAATAGCAGCAGCAGGAGCTGACGGCTTCTCTGTATCGATTGTAATGACGAGGGCTGCACTCGATGCGCTGACGTTGCCAGTTGCATCGGTCGAGGTGGTGGTAAGCTGGTATTGGTCGTCCCCGAGCGCATCAGTAAATGTGTAGCTCCATTTTCCATCGGCATCGGCGGTAATGGTGGTAACAGAGTCGCTGCCATTGTAAATTGTCACCACGGCATTGTCTTCGGTTGCACCCTTGATGGTGGGTTTATTGTTGTTGGTAATTTCTCCATCATCATCAGTCATTACAGGCGCAGCAGGTGTAACCGGCGCCGTGTGGTCTATTACAAAAGTAAATTCATCGCTGTTTGCGCTGGTGTTTCCGGCACCATCAGCCGCAGTTACTTTGATGACGTGTTCTCCTTCACTGAAAGGGGTAGAAGGAATGAACGTCCAGTTTCCGTCGCCATCAGCGGTGGTTGTTCCTGCTGCGGTGCCATCGATATAAATCGTAACGGTGGAATTCGCTTCAGCAGTTCCTTTGAACGGGGGCTTAGACTCGGAAGTTCTGTTGCCTGTTCCGGTAACGAATGCAGGCTTCGACGGCTTTGAAGGAGCGCTTAAATCAATCTTCACGGCGATTGCTTCGCTTTCATTGCTGACGATTCCTCCTACCG